>NZ_JBQTCJ010000032.1:0-53152 GCF_052380005.1 Salinarimonas sp. NSM | reverse complement strand
CGGCGGGCCCCCCCCCGCCGGCGCGGCTTCAACCCCCGCGCCGCCGACGCGGGGCGATCGGCCGCCCCCCTCCCCCTCGTGGTGCGGGGTGGGGGGTGTGGGGCGGGCAGGATGGGGCGCGGCGTCGATGCCGGCGGACGTCGCCGGAGCCTGGCGTCCGCGTCGATCGCAGTTCTGCACGCCCCACACCCCCGGCCCCTCTCCACCAGGGAGAGGGGAGAACCGCGGCGGCCTTCGCGGACGTCCGTCACTCCTCCATGGCGATCAACGCCGCATTCCCCCCCGCGGCGGCGGTGTTGACCGTCACCACCTGCTCCGTGGCGAAGCGCTGGAGGTAGTGCGGGCCGCCGGCCTTCGGGCCGGTGCCGGAGAGGCCGTGGCCGCCGAAGGGCTGCACGCCGACGACGGCGCCGATCATGTTGCGGTTGACGTAGACGTTGCCCGTCGTCATCCGGCGCACGACCTTCTCGATCGTCGCCTCGATGCGCGAGTGCACGCCGAGCGTCAGGCCGTAGCCCTTGGCGTCGATGGCGTCGAGGAGCGCGTCGAGCTGATTCGCCTCCCAGCGGACCACGTGGAGGACGGGGCCGAAGATCTCCTCGCCGAGTTCCTCGGGCCGCGACAGCTCGAAGAGGTGGGGCGCGACGTAGGTCCCCTCCGCGAGCGCCTCGGCGGGCGCCTCCATGGCGAGATGCGTGCGGCGCGCCCGCGCCTTGGTCGCCGCGATATGGGCGTCGAGCTTCGCCTTCGCCTCCGCGTCGATGACGGGGCCGACCTGGACCGACAGGTCGCGCGGGTCGCCGACCTTCAGCTCCCGGGCGGCGCCGGCGATCATCTCGATCATCTTGTCGGCGACGTCCGTCTGCACGCAGAGCAGCCGCAGCGCCGAGCAGCGCTGGCCGGCGGAGCGGAAGGCCGACATCACCACGTCGTCGGCGACCTGCTCCGGGAGCGCGGTGGCGTCGACGATCATGGCGTTGATGCCGCCGGTCTCGGCGACGAGCGGCACGATCGGCCCGTCCTTGGCGGCCAGCGTGCGGTTGATGATCCGCGCCACCTCCGTCGAGCCGGTGAAGACGACGCCGGCGACGCGGGCGTCCGCCACGAGCCGCGCGCCGATCGCCCCGTCGCCCGGCACGAAGGCGAGAGCGCCCGCGGGGACGCCCGCCTCTTGGAAGAGCGCGGCGGCGTGGGCGGCGACGAGCGGCGTCTGCTCGGCGGGCTTGGCGACGACCGTGTTGCCCGCGACGAGCGCCGCCGCGACCTGGCCGACGAAGATCGCGAGCGGAAAGTTCCAGGGCGAGATCGCCACGAAGACGCCACGCCCGCGAAGCGTCATGCGGTTCGTCTCGCCGGTGGGGCCGGGGAACTCGATCGGCGCGCCGAAGACGTCCTCGGCCTGCGCCGCGTAGTACCGGCAGAAGTCGACCGCCTCGCGCAACTCGGCCAGCGCGTCGTCGACGGTCTTGCCCGCCTCGACCTGCATGAGGTGGACGAGCCGGCCGCGGTCGCGCTCCATCAGGTCGGCCATGCGCCGCAGCGCTCCCGCGCGCAGGGCGGCGGGGGTCGCGGCCCAGGCGGGATGCGCCGCGTGGGCCACGGCCATGGCGGCGTCGGCGTCCGCGAGCGAGGCCTCGACCACACGCCCGGCGACGGTGCGTCCGTCGATCGGGGTCGTGACGTCGCGGGCCGCGCCGTCGCGCCCGCGACCGCCGATCACCGGCCGCGCCAGCGCCGCGCCGGCGCGGCCCGCCTCGATCTCGGCGACGAAGGCGGCGAGCGCCGCGCGGTCCCCGAGCTCGACGCCCCGCGAGTTGGCGCGCGCCGGCCCGAAGAGGTCGCGCGGCAGCGGCAGCCTCGAGTGGCGCGCGCGCCGGGGCGTACCGATGATGGCCTGCGGGCGCTCCAGCAGCCGCTCGACGGGCACGCTCGGGTCGGCGGCGATGGAGACGAAGGAGGAATTCGCCCCGTTCTCGAGGAGGCGCCGGACGAGATAGGCCAGCAGGTCGCGGTGCCCGCCGACGGGGGCGTAGACCCGACAGCCCAGGCCGGGATGGCGCGCGCGCAGGCGCCCGTAGAGCGCCTCGCCCATGCCGTGCAGGCGCTGGAACTCGTAGCCGACGCCGTCCCCCGCCCGCGCCACGATCTCGGCGACGGTCAGGGCGTTGTGGGTGGCGAACTGGGGGAAGAGCCGCGGACGCGCGGCGAGCAGCCGCTCGGCGCAGGCGAGGAAGGCGAGGTCGGTCATCGCCTTGCGGGTGAAGACCGGGTAGTCCGGCAGCCCGCGCTCCTGGGCGCGCTTCACCTCGGTGTCCCAGTAGGCGCCCTTGACGAGGCGCACCATGAAGCGCCGGTCGAGCCGCTCGGCCAGCGCCGCGACCCAGTCGATCACCGCGGGCGCGCGCTTCTGGTAGGCCTGCACCGCGAGGCCGAAGCCGTCCCAGCCTGCGAGCGAGGGGTCGGCGGCGACGGCGGCGATCACCTCGAGCGAGAGCTCGAGCCGGTCCGCCTCCTCGGCATCGACGGTGAAGTTGAGGTCCCAGGCCTTGGCTTTGCGCGCGAGCGCGACGACGCGCGGCGTCAACTCGGCCAGCACCCGCTCGCGGGAGAGCGCCTCGTAGCGCGGATGCAGCGCCGACAGCTTCACCGAGATGCCGGGGCGATCGGGCAGTCGCTCGTCGCCGGCACCACGGCCGATGGCGTCGATGGCCTCCGCGTAGCTCTCGAAGTAGCGCTCGGCGTCGTGCGCCGTGCGCGCGCCCTCGCCCAGCATGTCGAAGGAATAGCGGTAGACCCGGCCCTTGCCGGTGCGGGCGCGCGAGAGCGCCTCCTCGATGGTCTGGCCCAGCACGAAGTGCGAGCCGAGCACGCGCATCGCCTGGCGCGTCGCCGTCCGCACGGTGGGGAGCCCCAGCCGCTTCGTCATCTGCCCGAGGATGCCCTCCGGCGTCTCGCCGGGGCGGATGACGCGCGCGGTGATGCCGAGCGCCCAGGCCGAGGCCGAGACGAGGAACGCGCCGGATTTCGCCTCGTGATGCGCGAAGTCCCCCTGCCCGAGCTTGTCCTCGATGAGGCGATCGGCGGTGGCCGCGTCGGGCACGCGCAGGAGCGCCTCCGCCAGCACCATCAGCGCGAGTCCCTCGCGGGTGGACAGGGCGTATTCCCGCAGGAGATCCTCGACGCCGCCGAAGCCACGCTCCTCGGCGCGGATCGCGCCGATCAGGTCGCGGGCGAGCGCGTCCGCCGCGTCCACCGTCGCGGGCGCGGCCCGGACCTCGGTGAACAGGCGCTCGGCGAGGGCGACGTCGTCCTCGGCATAGGGGGCGGAGAAGGGCGGGAAGGCGGGGGAGAGGGCGTCCATGGCGAGGCTCCCGTCGACGGCCGGCAGGGCGTCGGGCGATGTCACAGCATAGCGCGACTTGCGCCATGCTTCCACTGGCGTATCTTCTCGATCAGCGCCGGATCGGCGGCATCTGGGGGCATGGACAGTGAAAGCAACGGATCTCGACCGGGTCGACCACCGCATCCTCGCCGTGCTCCAGGAGGACGGGCGCATCTCCGCCGTCGAGCTCGCCGAGCGCATCGGCCTCTCGCCGACGGCGACGGGCGAGCGCCTGCGCCGCCTGCAGAAGGACGGCGTCATCCTCGGCTTCTCCGCCCGGCTCGACCCGCACCGCGTCGGGCTCGGCCTGCTCGTCTTCGTCGAGGTGTCGCTCGACAAGACGACGCCGGACGTGTTCGAGCGCTTCGCCGACGCGGTGCGGCGCGCGCCGGAGGTGCTCGAGTGCCACATGGTGGCCGGCGGGTTCGACTACCTCGTCAAGACCCGCATCTCCGACATGGCCGCCTACCGCCGCTTCCTCGGCGACGTCCTCCTCGCGCTGCCGGGCGTGCGGGAGACGCGCACCTACGCGGTGATGGAGGAGGTGAAGACGGACGGGGCGCTGCCGGTTTGAGCGCGCGTCACGTCCCGCCGACGACCCGCGGCGGCTCCTTCGGGAAGGCCACGTCGGCGTAGAAGGCATCGAGGGAGAGCACGAGGTCGAGGACGGGCAGCTCGAGCCGCTGCTCCAGGCCCTCGACGATCGTCCGGCTCCAGCCGTCCTCCCCCGCACGCGTCCACGCGACGACGAGAGGTCGGTTCGGCTCGACGAGCAGGATCGCAGCGATGCTGGCGATGCGCTTGTACTCCTCGAGCTTCTCGAAGGCGTCGAAGTCGCGCGTCGAGGGCGAGAGGACCTCGACCACGAGACGGGGCAGGGCGGCGATCCGGGCCTGCGGATCGCGGCGCCCGCAGTCGAGGCCGACATCGGGTCGGCGCAGCCGGCCGGGACGCGTCTCGACGGCGCCGTCCCCGGTGAAGGGCCGGCAGGGGCCGCCCCGCGTGAGACGGCGCAGCTCGGTGAGGATGTTGACGACGATGTCGTCGTGGACGTTGCTCGCGCCGGCCATGAGGCGCGGCTGCCCGTCGACGAGCTCCCAGCGCTCCGGCTGATGCTCCTGCCAGGCGAGGAACTCGTCGATTGTCAAGTCGCGTCGGGCGGGCTCGGCCATGCCGCATCTCCGTAGAGTTTCAGTGTAGCGCGCCCATCGAAGCGGGGGAAGCGCCCGGCCGGCGCGCATCCTGCTTCGCCCTGCCTCCCCCATGTGCGCCCTGCGACGTCGATCATGCCCAATGATGAGGCATTTCGCTTGACGCTGCGGAGCCATGTGCTTGCATGGCCGAGCCTGGTTCCGCCCGCCCGGTCCGGCACGGCCCTTGCCAGGGTCGCCGCACGAGAGATCACCCCCAACCGTACGCAGGAGCGCCGCCGCATGATGTCCCGCCTCGCCCGTCCCACCCGCCGCAGCCTGATCGCCGCCTTCGCCGGCGGCGTCGCGTTCTGCGGCCTCGCCGCTGCCCCGGCCGTGGCGCAGGACCTCACGCCGCTGCGCTTCTCGCTCGACTGGCGCTTCGAGGGGCCGTCAGCGCCCTTCCTCGCGGCGCTGGAGAAGGGGTACTTCGAGGAGGAGGGGCTCGACGTCACCATCGACGCGGGCAACGGCTCGGTCGAATCGATCAACCGCGTGGCGTCCGGCCCCTACGACATGGCCTTCGGCGACTTCAACTCTCTGATCCGCTACCGCTCGGACCCCGCCTCCGTGCCCGTGAAGGCGGTCGCCATGGTCTACAACAAGCCCGCCTTCGCCATCGTCGGGCGCGCCTCGCGCGGCATCACCGAGGACCTCGAGAGCCTGCGCGGCAAGACCTTCGGCGCCCCGGCGGCCGACGCGGCCTATGCGCAGTGGCCGATCTTCAAGGACGTCAACGACATCGACGAGGCCGAGTGGGAGATGACGTTCGAGAACGTCGGCTTCCCCGTGCGCGAGCCGATGCTCGCCCAGGGCGAGGTCGACGCCGTGTTCGGCTTCGCGATGTCGTCGGCGATCAACCTCGCCGCCCGCGGCGTGCCGATGGACGACATCGTCGTGCTCAACATGGGCGACTACGGCGTGGAGCTCTACGGCAACGTCATCATGGCGAAGCCCGAGTACATGGAAGAGAACCCCGAGGCGGTGGCGGGCTTCCTGCGCGCCTTCATCCGCGGGCTCGAGGACACGATCGCCAACCCGACCGAGGGCGCCGGCTACGTCGTCCAGTACAACGACGTAGCCCGCCAGGATGTCGAGGCCGACCGCTGGCGCATGACGATCGAGAACAACATCCTCACCGAGGAGGTCGCGGCGAACGGCTTCGGCGACGTCGACGCCGACCGCTACGAGCGGGCGCTCGAGCAGATCGACCTCACCTTCGACTTCCAGGAGCGCCCGGCGCTGGACGACGTGTTCACGTCCGAGTTCCTGCCGCCCAAGGAGGAGCGCATGCTCCAGTGAGCGGCGCTTGAGACCGCATCGCCCCGACCCGAACGAGGACGGCCCCGGCCCAGCGCCGGGGCCGACGCATCCGGAGACATTCGTGCAGGCCTTCGTCGACATCCACGACGTCACCCACATCTACTCCGGCGCCGAGGACGGGGCGCCCGCGGTCGAGCACATGACGCTCAAGGTGCGCGAGGGCGAGTTCGCCGCCATCGTCGGCCCTTCGGGATGCGGCAAATCGACGGTGATGAAGCTCGCCACCGGCCTGCAGTTTCCCGCGAAGGGCACGGTCATCGTCGCCGGCGAGGAGGTGACGAAGCCCGTCAAGCTCGCCGGCATGGCCTTCCAGAACCCGGTGATGCTGCCCTGGCGCACCACCCTCGACAATCTCCTGCTCCCGCTCGAGATCGTCCAGCCGCACCGCGCGCGGCTGCGCCGCCACAAGGCGGAGTACGTCGCGCGCGCCGAGCACCTGCTGGCCGAGGTCGGGCTCGCCGGCCAGGGCTCCAAGTTCCCCTGGCAGCTCTCGGGCGGCATGCAGCAGCGCGCCTCGCTGTGCCGCGCGCTGATCCACGAGCCCAAGCTCCTGATGCTCGACGAGCCCTTCGGCGCGCTCGACGCCTTCACCCGCGAGGAGCTGTGGTGCATCATCCGCGATCTCCACGCGGAGCAGGGCTTCACCGTGATCCTCGTGACGCACGACCTGCGCGAGGCGGTGTTCCTGGCGGACCGCGTCTTCTGCATGTCGGCGCGGCCCGGGCGGATCATCGCCGAGCGGCACGTCGACCTGCCGAGGCCGCGGGACCTCGAGATCATGTACACCGCCGCCTTCACCGACATCGTCCACGAGCTGCGCGGACACATCGCCGACGCGCGGCAAGCGGCCTGAGGGCCAAGGGAGGCCCGACGTGATGCACGCCAAGCGCCGCCGCCGCGCCATGCTCGCCGCCGCCCCGTGGATCTTCACGGTCGGCTTCTTCGCACTCTGGGAGATCCTGGTCCGCGTCTCGGGCATGTCGACCTTCGTCCTGCCGGCGCCGAGCGTGATCGCCGAGGCGCTGTGGCAGTTCCGCGGGCCGCTCTCGCTGCACTCCTTCCACACCGCCTGGATGACGCTCGCGGGCTTCGTCCTGGCCGTCGTGTTCGGGCTCCTGCTCGGCATGGCGCTCGGCGCCTCCCGGATGGTGCACGCGGGCTCCTACCCGCTGCTGGTGGGCTTCAACGCCATCCCGAAGGTCGCGGTCGTGCCGATCCTGGTGATCTGGTTCGGCGTGGGCTGGCTGCCGCCGGTGCTGACAGCCTTCCTGATCTCGTTCTTCCCCATCGTGGTGAACGTCGCGACGGGGCTCGCAACGATCGAGCCGGAGACCGAGGACGTGCTGCGCGCGCTCGGCGCCACGAAGCGCGACATCATCGTCAAGGTCGGCATCCCCCGGGCGATGCCCTACTTCTTCGGCTCGCTGAAGGTGGCGATCACGCTGGCCTTCGTCGGCTCGGTGATCGCCGAGTACAACGCCTCGAACTTCGGCGTGGGCAACCTGATGGCCCGCGCCTCGGCGGACTTCAACGTGCCGCTCCTGTTCGCGGCGCTGATCGCGCTCGCGGTGCTCGGCGTGATCATGTACGCGGCGACCGCCGTCATCGAGAAGCGCATGACCGGCTGGGCCCAGCGGTCACAGATGGCGAGCGCCTGACGGTCGCCGCAGCTTGCCCCGAATCGCTCCCGCGGCGATGATGTCGTCATGGTCCTCTCGCTCCTGCGCCGCAGCCTCGCCGCGCCGCCCGCCCGGCCGCAGCCCGAGCCGGCGGCGCTGCGCGTCGCGCACGAGACGGTGTCCTACGACGTGGTGCTCAAGCGCTCGGCGCGGGCGCGCCGACTGACCCTGCGGGTGTCGAGCGCGACCGGGGAAGTCGTGCTCACGATCCCCGCGCGCACGGCGCTCGCCACCGCCGAGCGCTTCGCGCGCGACCACGCGGGCTGGATCGCCGGCCGCGTCGCCAGGCTCCCCGGGCGCGTGGCCTTCGAGGACGGGGTGGAGGTGCCTCTGCGCGGCGTGCCGCACCGGATCGTCGCGACCGGCGGGCGACGGGCGCCCGCGCGAATCGGCCAGGACAGCACGGGCACACCCGCGATCCTGGTTTCAGGCGACGCCGATCTCGTGGCAAAGCGGGTGGCGGAGCTCCTGATGCGCGAGGCCCGCGCCGATCTCGCGGCGGCGGTCGCACGCCACACGGCCACGCTCGGCATCCCGGCGAAGCGCCTGACGCTGCGCGACACGAGGAGCCGCTGGGGCTCCTGCTCGGCGCGCGGGCACCTCTCCTTCTCCTGGCGGCTGATCTTCGCGCCGCCCTTCGTGCTCGACTATCTCGCCGCGCACGAGGTGGCGCACCTGAAGGAGATGAACCACTCCGCCCGCTTCTGGCGCCTCACCGAGCGGCTGTGCCCCCGCACCGAGGAGGCGGAGGCCTGGCTCGCGCGCCACGGCGCCGGGCTGCACCGCTGGGGCGCGTGAGCCGCGCTCTCACTCGCCGATCGCCCACTCCATCCCGACCTGCGCCGTGAAGGTGAGCCGCGCCGGCGGCACGATCGGCACGGCCGGGGCGGAGGCCGCACGCATCATCATGCGGTCCATCTCCGGCTGCGGCCCGCCGCCGACGTGCCCGTCGCCGATGCGGCGGATCGGGCCGAGCGTGACGCCGGCGGCATCCGCCAGCACCTGCGCCTGACGCCGCGCATCGGCGACCGCGCGGCGCATCGCCTCGTCCTGCGCGTCCTCGCTGCGCTCGAGCCCCCAGGCGATCGACTGGAAGGTGATCGCGTCGAGCGCGAGGATCTCGCCGGCGAAGGCGCCCACGGCGTCGGTGTCGCGCAGGACGATCATCATCTGATGCGTGGCCGTGAACGGCTCGACCGGGCGGGGATTGCCGTTGCGGTCGTATTCCTCCGGCGTCTCGAAGACCTGGAAGTTGACGGTCTGCACGTCCTCCCGGGCGACGCCGCGGGCCTCGATCGCGGCGAGCGCCTCATCCGTCGCGGTCCGGTTCGCCTCGAGCACGACGGCGACGCTGTCGCCGCGGTTGGTGACGGAAACGAACACGCGCGCGAAGTCCGGCGCGCGCTCGACCTCGCCCGTGCCGGTCACGGCGATCCGCCCGGCGGACGCCACCTGCGCATCCTGGGCGGAGGCGGGCGCCGTCGCCCAGGCGATCGGGCTCGCGAGCGCCAGGACGACGATCAGCCGGGAGAGGCGGCGGGGCGAGACGAGCAGCGGGCGAATCGGCATGAGGCGTGGTCCTTCGTGCGGTGAACGGTGCGACACTCTGCCCGTCATTGCGGCCGTGTCGAGGCGCCCCGCCGCGGGCCCACCGCATCCCGCCGCACCGTCCCGCCTTCTTCAGCCCGCGCGGATCTGCGCCGGGTCGACGAAGTTGAACTCCTCCACCATCAGCTCGCGCACGACGTCCTCCCCGAGCCGCGCGTTCACCGATTCGGTGAGCCCCGCGAGGAAACCGCGCATGTCGAAGGACCGCAGGTTGGCGAAGTCGATCGTCTCGTCGGCGAACAGCCGCTGGAAGGTCTCGTCGAGGATGAAGCTCTCCGGCGGCACGCGCAGCCGGCGCAGATCCTCGGTGTCCACCGTGTAGACGAACTGCGCGACCACGTAGCCGGCTATGCGGCCGTCCCGCAGGATCGGCACGGAGAGCGCGCGCGTCTTCTCGTACGAGACACCGCGGAAGTACGTCGGCTCGCCGGCGGCCTCGGCGGCGCGCTTGGCGCGCCAGTCGGCGACGAGGTGGGAGGACACGAACACCGTGGCGCAGAGCCACAGCCCCGCGACGAGGAGGCGCGCCGTCATCGCCGCGCGCCCTCGGCACGGGCCGGGACCGGCCGCTCGGCGTAGGTCCCGTCCGACTCGCGCGCCTCCAGCGCGCCGGCGATGGTGCCGGCGATCTCGCGTACGGCGTCGAGATGGGTGGCCAGCACCGCCTGGTTCCGGGCGATCGCATCGCGCAGGCCGGCGAGGCGGGCGCGCAGGAGGGGCGAGACCATCTGCTCGGCGAGCGGGCGCGCGGCGCGGGTGAACTCGAGCAGGCACAGGCTCTTGCGCCGGTTGAGCTCCTTGAGCTGGGCGGTGGAGAGCCGCCCGATCTCGGTGGTCTCGTGCTCGAGAACCGCCTCCAGCCGCCCGATCGCCGCGATCATGCCGGTCGCATCGCCCCAGTCCGGGTTGAGCGCGGGCGGGAGCGGCTCGGGCACCACCGCGGGGAGAGACGTGGCCGGCTGCGATGCGGCGATGCCGGACGTCGCGCCGGTCGGGGGCGGCGCGTCGGGGTCGGCGAGCGGGGCGGCGGGCGTGGTGCTGGAAGCGGCGGCGGTCATGATCGATCCCGGGGTCAGCTGCGGTAGAAGCCGGAGAAGTAGGGGGCGCCGGCGGGCGGCGGGGCGGAGGCGGCCTGCGCAGCGGCCGGCGCATGATCGGGCCACAGCGCGGCCGTTGCGGCGTCGACCTGGTCGAGCTGCGGATGCGCCTGCGCCACCGCGGCGGCGATGCCGACGCCGCCGGCGCGGGCGAGCTCGGCGCCGATCTCCTCGGCGAGGAAGCCACGCCAGATCGAGCCCGCGGTGCCCTCGCCGAACACGGCCTCGCTCTGCGGCATCAAGGTCTCGACCACCTGCCGCAGGAACGTCGCCTCGAAAGCCTGCGCCGGCGTCTCGGCGCCGGCCGTGGCGCGCGGGGCGCCCGCCAGGTCGGGCCCCGCGCCGATGCGGGGCGTGGCGGAGGGCGCGAGCGCGGCGAGCGTCTCGCGCAGGCGCTCCGGGGAGGGAGGCGGCATCGGCACCGGCGGCGGCGCCGGCGGGCGCGCGGCGTCCGCGACCATCGCGTCGAAGCCCTCCCCTGTCCGCCCGCGGGCGGCGGCGATGTCGCGCAGCCGCTCGGTCGCGGCGGCGAGCGCGGTCGGGTCCGCCGCGCGGGCGACCTCGAGAATGATGTCGGAGGGCGGTGAGATGGTCATGACGTGCCTCCTCCTCTCCTGGCTCGGTCCATGACGAGGCTATGCGCGGGTGCTTGCCCGAGGCTTGCGCCGGGCGCGGTAGCGCCGGCGCCTCCGGGATCGCGGCCCGCGAGGAAGGATTCGAGGATCGCGAGGTCCTCCTTGCGCCGCCGCTCCTCCTCGACGCGCCGCGCGGCATCCTTCTCGAGGATGCAGGCGGCCTTCTCGCGCCGCGCCTCCACGCGCACGGCCTCGCCCTGCCGCTCGGTCGCGGCCTCCAGGCTGCGCCGCTGGCGCGCGAGGCTCTCGAGCCGCCGCGCGCCGCTCTCGACGAACAGGCCCTTCAGGGGCCCCTCGGCGTTGAGCGCGGCGATCGTGAGTTCCTCGGCGTCCGCCACGGCGCGGGCGCGCCGGGCGAAATCGGCGAGCTTCCATTCCTCGAGCTTGCGCTTGGTCTCCTGGAGCGACCGGATGCGCGCGAGCGCGGCGTGTCGGGTGCGGGCGTCGGTCATGGCACGTCCGTCATGTCACGTCCGTCATGGCGCTCACCCCGTCCGAAGCCAGTCGGCGAACCCGGCGGCGAAGAGGGCGAGGTACTCGCCGACGAGGAAATAGAACACCAGCAGGCCGCCCATCAGCACGGCCGGGAGCCCGACGAAGTAGATCGGGATCTGCTGGGCGAGCTTGTTCATGACGCCGAGCGCGAAGTTCGCCAGGAAGGCGAAGATCACGAACGGCGCGGAGATGCGCAGCGCGAGCAGGAAGGCCTCGCCGATCCGGTCCGCGAGGGAGACGAGCGAGGCGCGCGCGTCGAAGCCCGCGACCGGCGGCAGCGTCTCGTAGGAGACCGCGAGCCCCCGGAAGATCTCCCAGTGCAGGTCGGCGATGAAGAACAGCGCGGTCGCCGAGAGCATCACCAGCGAGCCGAGCGCGGGGATCGGCTCGAGCTCGTCGACCGGCGCGCCGGGCATCGCGCCGAAGCCCACCAGCATGACGCTGGCGTGCGCCAGCGTCTGGAGGGCGAGGTAGAAGATCCGGCCGATGACGCCGATCTGCGCACCGATCAGCGTCTCGGTGACGATCAGCGCCAGCACCCCGGCCTGCGAGGCGGAGGCGACGACGGGGAGCAGGCCCGGCACCACGATCGGCGCCATGGCGAGCGTCGCGCCGATGACGATGAACAGGCGCACCTGCGTCGGCACCCTCAGCGAGGAGAAGCCGGGCATCAGCATCAGGCATCCGCCGATCCGGCAGAAGACCAGGAAGGTCGCGAGGATCAGGTCCGGCGAGAGCAGGCTCACCCCCGAGCTCACCCGACCGTCCCCAGGCTCTCGATGTCGACGCCGCGGGGGATCTCGACGTGGGAGAGCACCGGAAGCGTCGGGAACAGCCGCTCGATCACCATGCGCACGTAGGGCCGCGCGTCGGGCGCGGTGACGATGGCGAAGGGCTTGCCCTGCTCGAGCCGCTGGCGGATCGCCGCCGACGCCGCCTGGCCGAACTCCTCGAGCAGCCGCGGGTCGATGTCGAACTCGGCCGCCTCCCCCTTGGCGTCGCGCTTGACCGACTGGTGGAAGGCGAGATCCCAGCGGTTGCCGAGCCGCAGCACCCGCAGGGAGCCGCCCTCGGTGAGGTCGCCGCAGATCTGCTGGGCCATGCGCATGCGCACGTGCTCGACCACCTGCTCGGAGCGGCGCACGTGCGGCGCGATCTCGGCCACCGCCTCGAGGACGAGGTTGAGGTTGCGGATCGAGACGCGCTCGGCGAGCAGGAGCTTGAGCACGCCCTGCAGGCCCGAGTACGAGATCTGCGAGGGCACGATGTCGTCGACGAGGCGCTTGTACTCGGGGTCGAGGCGATCAATCAGCGCGCGCATGTCCTTGTAGGACAGGAGCTGGGGCAGGTTGTTGCGGATCACCTCGGAGAGGTGGGTCAGCAGCACCGACAGGTTGTCGATGGGCGTGAAGCCCTCGCGCTTGGCCTCCGCCGCGTAGCTCTCGGCGATCCACATGGCGGGCATGCCGAAGGCGGGCTCGCGGGCCTCGTCGCCGGGCACGTCGGGCTTCGACTGGCTGGTGATGACCATGACCTCGCCGATGCGCAGCTCGCTCGTCGCGATCGGCGTGCCGTGGATGCGAATCTCGTATGTCTTGCGCGGCAGCGTGAGCGAGTCCGAGAGCTTGATCTCGGGCACCACGAAGCCGTACTGGCGGGCGAACTTGCGGCGCATCTTCGAGACGCGGTGGGCGAGCTCGCCGTGGGCGGTGAGCAGCTCGGCGGAGAGCTGCTTGCCGAGCACGAGCTCGATCTCGGGCGTGCGCAGCTCCTCCTTGACCGAGTCGCGGCTCTCCTCCTCGACGCGCGTCTCCTCCTCGACCCGCAGCATCTCGCGATGGGCCTCCGCCTGCGCGATCTTGCGCGGGATCGCCCAGGCCGAGAAGGCGAGGACGCCGGCGAGGATCGCCAGCGGGAAGAAGGGCAGTCCCGGGGTGAGCGCCAGCAGCATCATCACGCCGCCGGCCATCAGCAGCGCGCGCGGGTAGCCGGAGAGCTGCGTCGTCACGGTCTCCTCGGCCGAGCCGCGGGTGCCGCCCTTGGAGACGAGCAGGCCCGCCGCGAGCGAGACGATCAGCGCGGGGATCTGCGTCACGAGCCCGTCGCCCACCGACAGCTTGACGAACACGTCGGCGGCGTCGCCGAGCTCCATGCCGTGGCGCGTCGTGCCGATGACGATGCCGCCGAGCATGTTGATCGCGGTGATGATCAGCCCGGCGATGGCGTCGCCGCGCACGAACTTGGAGGCGCCGTCCATGGCGCCGAAGAAGGAGCTCTCCTCCTCGAGCTCGCGCCTGCGGCGCTGCGCCTCCTTGTCGTCGATGAGCCCCGCCGAGAGGTCGGCGTCGATCGCCATCTGCTTGCCGGGGATGGCGTCGAGGGTGAAGCGCGCGCCGACCTCGGCGATGCGCGTCGCGCCCTTGGTGATGACGATGAAGTTCACCGTCACGAGGATCGCGAAGATGATGAGGCCGATGACGAAGTCGCCCGACATCACGAGGCGCGAGAAGCCGTCGATGATCATGCCGGCCGCGTCGCCGCCCTGGTCGCCCTCGGAGAGGATCATGCGCGTCGTCGCGATGTTGAGCGCCAGCCGCAGCATGGTGGCGATGAGCAGCACGGTGGGGAAGGCCGAGAACTCGAGCGGCTTCTGGATCCACAGCGCCACCATCAGGATGAGCACCGAGAGCGCGATCGACAGCGCGAGCCCGGCATCGATGAGGAAGGCCGGGATCGGCAGGAACAGGATCGTCAGGATGACGACGATGCCCAGCGCGAACCCGATGTCGCGCAGCCCCCGCGCCTGCGCCGCCCCCGCGGCCGCGATCGCCTTCGCCATGCCCGCTCCGTCCTCGTGATGCGTGATCCGTCACGCAGGATGCGGGCGGGAGCTTGCGCGAGGGTGGTGGGCGAGCGCAGCGCCGATATTCCTATGAATGCGAATATCAGAATGCGTATGCGTGCACTGAACATCTTGATCCTGATCAAGCCCCCCGCTCCGCGGCCGCGACATCCTGCCCCCGCAGAAGTCGTCGCCGGAATACGAAGGGGTGAGGGGCAATGGCGGGGTACGTCGCTACGCGTTCCGGGCATGCGTTCGGGTATCGGCTCGGCTCCGCCGTGATCGGTGCCGCATCCTTCGGCCTGATCGCCGCGCCGTTGATGCCGTTTCCCTATCTCCCTTCCGCCGTCGCGCTCGCCTTCCTCTACGGTTTCTTCTTCCTGGGCGGCGCCGGATACCGGATCCTGATCGCGCTCGCGCGGCGCGACGCGGGGGCGCACGCGCCGGTGTCCTGGACCGGGGGTGCGGCCGCCTCCGCGCTCGCGGCCGCCCTCGGCGGCACCTTGCTGGCGCTCGCGGGCGGGGACGGCGCGCTCGTCCTCGCCGCCTACGGCGTCGGTGCGAACGTGTCCTACGCCTTCGCCAAGCGCGCCTGCCTGGAGGCGGGGTGCTGCACGGCCGCGCGCCCGGTGCCGCTCCTCGGCGGGCGCGACCTGCGGACCGTCGAGATCGCGGCGACGCTCGCGATCCTCGCGACGACGGGCGCGGCTCTCGCCGTGGGCCAGCCGGCGAGCGCAGCGCTCGTCGGCATCGGCGGGCATCTCATGGTGCGGATCGGCTCGCGGATCGCGCGGGACCGCCGTCCGCAGGGCGTCCTCACGCTCTCGGGTACGGGGCAGGAGCTGATTCCGCTCCTCGTCGTGCTCGGGATCGCCGCCGGTATAGCAAATTAAGGTTGTCTATTTGCTCACCGATAGCGGAGGTACCGTCGTGACCGAGACCCGCAAGGAGACGAACGCCGAGATGGAGACGCGGATCGAGTCCCGCGCCGAGCGCGACGGACCGACGGCGGAGGCGCCGGAGCGCACGCGGTTGACCGTGCTCGCGGCACTCTCCGCCGCCGCGGCGGGCGGCGCCTGCATGAAGGACTACGACATGCTGGAGGACGATCCGCTCTCGCCCGACCCCTATCGCGAGCCGGCGGACACCAGCGGCGGCGACGGCGGTGGTGGCGGCGGCGGCGGCTCACACTGACGTCGTGGACCGAGAGCACCGCCGCCGGACGGCCGGCACGAGCCAGAGGAGAGACCGAGGATGCGAATGAACGAGGAACGATCCGCGGCCGTCGCCGCGCGCGACGGGGCGGCGACGCCGGTCGCCGCGGCGGAGACGCCCGACCGCTCGCGCCTTGCGCTGCTCGGCGCCCTGAGTGCGGCCGCGGCCGGGGGCGGGTGCGCGACCATCGAGGGCGGCGCTCAGGCGCTCGGGAGCCAGGCGATACGGCGGGCTCAGCAGCGATCGGACGCGGAGGCCGCCCGGCGCGCGGCTACGGAGGATCCACGCCTGCGCACGCCGGGCAGCGACGGCGACGGTGGCGGCGGTGGTGGCGGCGGCGGATCGCATTGACGCCGTCTCGCAAGACGACTCGATCAGGAAAGGGACACACGATGAACGAGACACGAGACAAAAGCGACGAGACGCCCGATCGCACCCGCCTCCAGCTCCTCGGCGCCCTCACCGCCGGTGCGGCGGCGGGAGCCTGCACGCCCGTCGGCCGCTCCGACGCCCCCGTCGTCACCAACGATCCGCGCTTCACGCCGATCGATTCCGGCGGTGACGGTGGTGGCGACGGCGGCGGCGGCGGTGGCGGTGGCGGATCGCACTGAGCGACGCCATGGAGAGCGCCTCCCTCGATCGGCGCGCCGTCCTGCGGATGGCGGCGGGGCTCGGCCTCGCCGCCGGCGTCGGCGGCTGCGAGACGCACGGCGGCGTGGCCCTCCCCGCCCCCGCCGAGCGGCCCGTACCGAACGGCCTCGCCGACGCGGCCGTCTACGTGCCCGGCTACGAGCCGGGCGCGGGGACGGCGAACGGCCTGCCGCTCGTCGCCAACCGGCGGATCGCGCGGGCGATCCGCGACACGGGCAAGCCCTACCGGCTGCTCTCGCGCATCGGCATGGACGGCAGCGTGCGCCAGGCGCTCCTGCCCGCCCACGCCCACGACGTCGCGATCGCGCCCGACCGCAGCGTCGGCGTGCTGTGCGGCTTCGAGGCCGCCGACCAGGTCGCCTTCGATCCGCTCACCCTCGATCTCGTGGCGAGCGCGCCGGCCTTCGGCGCGGGCTGGCGCGGCGGCGGGCACGCGGCCTATCTCGACGGGGGCGCCCGCGTGCTGATCTCCGA
Source organism: Salinarimonas sp. NSM (assembly GCF_052380005.1). NCBI lineage: Bacteria > Pseudomonadati > Pseudomonadota > Alphaproteobacteria > Hyphomicrobiales > Salinarimonadaceae > Salinarimonas > Salinarimonas sp. NSM. Next base: position 36,561 of record NZ_JBQTCJ010000032.1, on the reverse strand, counting down.
GCGCGCGCCCCGCCGCGCCCGCGACGGCGGGCCGGTCGAGGCGCATTTCGGGCGCATCACCATCCGCGACGCCGACACGCTGCGGGTGCGCGAGAGCTATTCCACCCACGGCATCGACCCGCACGAGATCGTGCTGATCGAGGACGGGCGCTACCTCGTCGCGGCGAACTACGGCTCGCTCCCGCGCGACGGCGAGGGCTCGCTCGCCGTGCCGCGGCACGTGGTCGAGGCGAGCGTCGCCATCGTCGACATGGCGGACGGCCGCCTCCTCGACAAGCGGGTGACGAGCACGCGCGACCTGGAGCTGCGCCACCTCGCCGCCGGCGGGCTCTCGCGCATCTTCGCCATCCAGGCGCGGCTCGGCGGCCCGGCCGACCTCGCGCGGGCGGCGGCGGGCGACGGGCTCGCCGAGGGCGTCGACATCACGAGCGAGCCGGGGATCGCCTACCTGTCTGCCCCGACCCTGAAGCTCGCCGCCGACGACCGGCCCGGCGCGATGACCGTGCACGAGATGGGCTCGGCGGCCGATCGCGCGCTGATGCGCCACGGCCTCTCGATCGTCTACGACCCCGTGCACGACCAGGCGATCGCCACCTTCCCCAGCGCCCACGCGGTGATGGCCTTCGACGGCGCCACGGGCGACACCGTCTCGCGGCTCGACGGCCGCGGCGTCGGCCTGCGCTTTCCCTGCGGGATCACCTTCCTGCCGGATGGTGTCCACTACGCGGTCACCGGCTACTGGGAGAACCTCTACGTCTTCGAGCGCGGCAGCCACCGGCTGGTGCGCGATTTGTGCCTCTACCCCACCTTCCTCGGCCACAGCCACGTGACGGCGGCGTGAGGGGGGCGGCCCGAGCGGGAGGGCCGCTCAGAGCCCGAGCGCGGCCAGCCGGTCGTGGCGGGCGGGCATGTAGAACGTGGCGACGCCGTCGGGCAGCCGCGGAGCGTCGCTCGGGTGGGGCGCGAGCGGGCGGGTCTCCGGCAGGCGGGTCTCGGGCGCATGCGTCTCCAGGAAGCCGCGCAGCGCCCAGAGGCGGCGTTTGAGCCGCGCCAGATGATCGGCGCGGGCCTCGACCTCGTCCGCGCCCAGCAGCTCGACCTCGGCCGCGGCGAGGGCGAGGGTGAACAGGGCGCCGACGCGGCTTTGCGGGCGATGCTCGCTCGCGCGCAGGGCGACGTGGTCGAGCGACAGCGTCGCCTCCTCGAACACCCGCTCGGCGGCGTTCCTCTCGGCGGCGGGCCCGGCCGCGTCGCCGACACCTGCGAGCCGCAGCGCCAGCGCCTCCGCCGCATTGCGGCGCACGATCAACCGTTCCGCCTCCGCGCACAGGCGCGCGAGCGGGCAATCCCCGTCGGTCATGATGGGTCTTCCGTTGCTTGGGTGGTGGCAGGACCCTTACACTCGCAATCGGAGACGAGTTCAATAACCCCGTTATTAAAAATCGAGCACGGCGTGGCGAAGCACCGGATCACCAGCGAACAGCTCCGCGCCGCCCGCGCCCTCCTGCGCTGGGAGCAGCGCGACCTCGCCCGCGAATCCGGCGTCTCCCACCCCACCATCGCACGGCTGGAACTGCAGCCGGGGCCTTTGGCGGCCTGGGCGCGGACGTCGGACAAGCTGCAAGCCGCGCTGGAGAAGGCGGGGGTGGAGTTCGTGCCGGAGGAGGGGGAGAAGGGGGAGGGGGTGCGGTTCAGGGAGAGGCGTGACCTTTCGCAGAACACTTGATCACGCGACCAATCTCAGGGCTTGTTGATCTTCAATCGGAAGACCGGGCTCTTCCCATCGCCATCCGGACTTGGATGGTAGTCCAAGCCAAACAAGACATCGGTGATTCTTTCTGCGTAAAACACAGCACCATGTAGAAATTTTTCCACTGCATGGGCATGAAGATCCTCTTCGGCGGTTACAATCACCAAAGCACGCCGCAAATACAGATGGGCATATTTTCGAGATTTCTGGTCCTGCACAGAAATTCGTTCCTGAAGACGGGTCAACAAAGCATCTCTCGTCCAATGGAAAGATTCTGGAAGGGGCTTCAGCAATCTATAATCCTTCATGGCGCTTGATAGCCACCTAGATTCTACCAGCTCAGTGACCTCTATGCTCCACAGCTCGCCATCAATGAGAGCTTCGCAGTCCGGCGGATCGTTCCCCGCTCGAACATTCCCGACATCAAAGCCGACGGCCTCTAGCACGGCGCTCGCGTTTGCGATCTCCTCAACGCTTTTCTCTTGGCCCGGACCGAGCCTCGAACTACGCCACGTCCAGTGTCCCTGAACCGGTCGCATGCTCGCTCGGGCGATAGCCAGCAACTCCCACGGATTTATCTCGTCGTCCTTCATCACTCCCCGCCTCGCTGCCGCCCAGGCGGATCATGCCGACGCCGCTCACCGTCCGGCTGCCTCGGCCATCCAACGCCGGGATCCCAGTATTCCCCGCTTCAACGCCGGCACGTAAAGTGCCGCATCCAAGCGCGGCCAGAGAATGCCGAGCCCGCCCGGGAGGATCTCGATCTCCGTCAGATCGTCGGCCGTCGCATGCACGAGCTCCTCGGCCTCCGCCGGCGCGAAGGACACCTCGTCCCCTGTGCTGAGCCGCACCAGGACACGGTCACTCTCGCGATCGTAGCGCGCCGCGATCGCATAGCCCTCACTGCGAAGGGCTGCCATTCTCCGTTCCGCAGCGGCAATATCGGCTTCAGAAAGTGTCATGGATCTGCCTCCAATGATCGCACAAGCCGGCCAGGTTGAGCGAGATCGTACGGAGTAGGTACCGGAGTTGCTTCGGGCCGAGGCGGACGCTCTCGCGCAGCTTCGGCGGACCATCAGGGCAGTTCAAGAGAAAAACTGCGTTTCCCCCTCCGCCGTAAGCATGGACATGTGCCGGGCGATGGTCGTTCACGAAAATGAGGAAGCGATATCCATCCACGCGCGACACGACCGGCATACGATGTCCCCAACTCATGATCGACTTGCAACCAGATCAAGGCGTGTTGCGCCTCGCTCCAGGTAACGGAACCGTCGGCTACGATGCCCACTCAGGAGAGCACGAAGCCAAGTTGCATGCAAATCGTCGCACTATACAATCATCAGAGGAGCGCACGCCCGCTCCATTGCGCAGGTCCCTTGACCCCCTCCCCCACACCCCCCATCTTCCTCCCTCGAGGGCCGCGCCCCGGCGGGTCCTCGTCCAGAAGTGCCTCACCAAGGGCTTCGACCATGTCGCGTCAGTCGCCGTTCGCTCATCCGTTCCTGCTCGGCTTCGACGAGATCGAGCAGGCGCTCGACCGCGTCGCCAAGGCTGCGGGGGACGGGTATCCGCCCTACAACATCGAGCGGCTGCCCCGCACCGCGGAGGGACCGGAGAAGCTGCGGATCACGCTCGCGGTCGCCGGGTTCACCCGCGACCAGCTCGAGGTCACCCTCGAGGAGAGCCAGCTCGTCATCCGCGGCAAGCAGACGGACGACAAGACGCGTCACTACCTCCACCGCGGCATCGCCGCCCGCCAGTTCCAGCGCTCCTTCCTCCTCGCCGACGGCATGGAGGTGGTCGGCGCCGACCTGACGAACGGCCTGCTCTCGATCGACCTCGTCCGCCCCGAGCCGGAGCGGGTGATCCGCAAGATCGATATCGCGCTGAAGGCGTCCAAGGGCAGAGACTCCGAGGCCTGACGATCCTCGGGCCGATCGCCCGCATCCCACCGCACCGCTCGAAGGAGGGCGCGAGACCATGACCACGATCACCACCATTCTCCCCGACATGATCCAGGCCGACGAGGTCCACGCGCCCGAGGTGCTCGCCGCGCTCGGCGAGGGCGAGGTCGCCTACGTCCGGCCGATGACCTCCGAGGAGGTCGCCAGGCTCTTCCCGCAGGCCCCGCAGCTCCAGCCCGGGCTCGCGCTCTTCGCCCTGCTCTCGGCGAGCGGCGCGCCGATCCTGCTCAGCGCCTCGCGCGAGGCGGCGATCGCCAACGCGCGCGCCAACCAGCTCGACGCGGTGAGCGTGCACTGACCGATCGGCCGGCCGCCGGCGGCCTCGCCCATCGAAGCGCCCACGGCGAGCCCGTCCGCTCGCCGTGGGCGCTCGCACGTGAACAGGAAGGGAACGGCGGGACCTCTCCCCAGCCCGAAACCGTCCCCGCGTCGCACCCGACCGCACAATTGCCGCAGCACCGCCCCGCGACCGCCCGTTCCACTTGGCACGAAAGCCGTGCGCACCTAGATTGAACCTCGCGAACGCCTCCTGTCGGGCGTGCGTTCGCGCCCCGCGCGAGCGTCCATCGTCTCGCGCGCGGCTCGTAGGGACGCCCTCTGCCCGGCGACGAACGGACCGCGATGAACCCGAACTTCAGAAACTTCGCCCTGTGGGTCATCATCTTCCTGCTGGTGCTCGCGCTCGTGACGCTGTTCCAGTCGCCGAGCCAGCGCATGCAGGGCCGCGAGATCGCCTACAGCCAGCTGCTCACGGCGGCGGAATCCGGGCGCGTCTCGTCCGTCACCATCGCGGGCCGCGAGATCACGGGCATCTACCAGGACGGGACAGCCTTCTCGACCTACGCGCCGGAGGACGCGAGCCTCGTCCCGACGCTGCAGGCGAACGGCGTGCAGATCAACGCCCAGCCGCCGCAGGACTCGACGCCCTGGCTGCTGGCGCTCCTGATCAACTGGCTGCCGATCCTGATCTTCATCGGCGCGTGGATCTTCCTCTCGCGCCAGATGCAGTCCGGCGCCGGGCGTGCCATGGGCTTCGGCAAGTCCAAGGCGAAGCTCCTCACCGAGGCGCACGGCAAGGTGACGTTCGAGGACGTCGCGGGCATCGACGAGGCCAAGGAGGATCTCCAGGAGATCGTCGAGTTCCTGCGCGATCCCCAGAAGTTCCAGCGGCTCGGCGGGCGCATCCCGCGCGGCGTGCTGCTCGTCGGCTCGCCCGGCACCGGCAAGACCTTGACCGCCCGCGCCGTCGCGGGCGAGGCGAACGTGCCGTTCTTCACGATCTCGGGCTCGGACTTCGTCGAGATGTTCGTCGGCGTCGGCGCGAGCCGCGTGCGCGACATGTTCGAGCAGGCGAAGAAGAACTCGCCGTGCATCATCTTCATCGACGAGATCGACGCGGTCGGCCGTCACCGTGGCGCCGGGCTCGGCGGCGGCAACGACGAGCGCGAGCAGACCCTGAACCAGCTCCTCGTCGAGATGGACGGCTTCGAGGCGAACGAGGGTGTCATCATCATCGCCGCGACGAACCGCCCGGACGTGCTCGATCCCGCGCTGCTGCGGCCGGGCCGCTTCGACCGGCAGATCGTCGTGCCGAACCCCGACGTGACCGGCCGCGAGAAGATCCTGCGGGTGCACGTGCGCAAGGTCCCGCTCGCGCCCGACGTCGACACCAAGGTGATCGCGCGGGGCACGCCGGGCTTCTCGGGCGCCGACCTGATGAACCTCGTCAACGAGGCGGCGCTGCTCGCCGCGCGGCGCGGCAAGCGCATCGTCACGATGCAGGAGTTCGAGGACGCCAAGGACAAGGTGATGATGGGTGCCGAGCGCCGCACCCTCGTCATGACGGACGACGAGAAGCGACTCACGGCCTATCACGAGGCGGGTCACGCCATCGTCGCGCTCAACGTCCCCGCGACCGACCCCGTGCACAAGGCGACCATCATCCCGCGCGGGCGCGCGCTGGGCATGGTCATGCAGCTCCCCGAGCGTGACAAGCTCTCGATGAGCTACGAGCAGATGACGTCTCGCCTCGCCATCATGATGGGCGGGCGCATCGCGGAGGAGATCACCTTCGGGCGCGAGAAGGTGACGTCCGGCGCGCAGTCGGACATCGACCAGGCCACCCGGCTCGCCAAGATGATGGTGACCCGCTGGGGCTTCTCCGAGGAGCTCGGCACCGTCGCCTACGGCGACAGCAACGACGATCCGTTCGTCGGCATGCAGATGGGCCGCCAGAACCACGTCTCCGAGGAGACGGCGCAGAAGATCGACGCCGAGGTCCGCCGTTTCGTCGAGGAGGGTCTCGTCGAGGCCCGGCGCATCCTCACCGAGAAGCACGACCAGCTCGAGATGCTCGCCAAGGGCCTGCTCGAGTACGAGACGCTGACCGGCCAGGAGATCCGCGACCTGATCGCCGGCAAGCGACCGAGCCGTGACGCCACCGAGCCGCCGGCCCCGGTGCGCGGGGTCACCGTCCCCGTCGCCGGCAAGCCCCGCCCGCCGCGCGACGAGCCCGGCGCGGGCCTGGAGCCGCAGCCCCAGGGCTGAGGCGCACCCGTTCGTGCAGGCCGCCCGCCGAGCCGCTCGGCGGGCGTTCGCGCCGCGTATCTCGTTCACCGTTCCATCGCTTGACACCCGCGCCGGCCTTTGCGAAGGGCGCGAAGCCGTTCGCACCGGCCGTCGTCGTTTTTCGAAGGAGGCTCCATGCCGGACCAGACTCCGAGCCGCGCTCTCGTGTTCCCAGGCCAGGGCAGCCAGGCGGTGGGCATGGGCAAGGCTCTGTGCGACGCCTTTCCCCAGGCCCGCGCCGTGTTCGACGAGGTCGACGCCGCGCTCTCGCAGAAGCTCTCGACCCTGATGTTCGAGGGGCCGATGGAGACGCTCACCCTCACGGCGAACGCCCAGCCGGCGCTGATGGCGACCAGCCTCGCGGCGCTGCGCGTGCTCGAGGCCGAGGCCGGGCTCGACGTCGCCCGCGACGTCGCCTTCCTGGCGGGCCATTCGCTCGGCGAGTACTCCGCGCTCGCCGCCGCCGGTGCGCTCTCCGTCGCCGACACGGCGCGCCTCCTGCGCATCCGCGGCGACGCCATGCAGGCGGCCGTCCCCGTCGGCGAGGGCGCCATGGCGGCGCTGATCGGCGTGGAGATCGAGCAGGCGGCAGAGATCGCCGCCGAGGCGGCCCAGGGCCAGGTCTGCGACGTGGCCAACGACAACGGCGGCGGCCAGGTCGTCGTCTCCGGCCACAAGCCGGCGGTGGAGCGCGCGCTCGCCGTCGCGCAGGCGCGCGGCGTCAAGCGCGCGGTGCTGCTGCCGGTCTCCGCCCCCTTCCATTGCGCGCTGATGGCGCCCGCCGCCGAGGCGATGCGCGCCGCGCTCGCCGAGGCGACCGTGAGCGCGCCCCGCGCGCCGGTCGTCGCCAACGTCACCGCCGCGCCGATCGCGGACCCGCAGGCGATCCGCGACGCGCTCGTGGCGCAGGTGACGGGCACCGTGCGCTGGCGCGAATCGGTCGCGTTCATGGCGGGAGCGGGCGTCGGCGGCTTCGTCGAGGTCGGCGTCGGGCGCGTCCTGTCCGGCCTCGTCAAGCGCATCGCGCCCGCGGCGCAGACCCGCGGCGTGGGTGCGCCCGACGACGTGGCGGCGTTCGCCGCCGACCTGAAGCAGGGATGAGGCGCATGTTCGATCTCTCGGGCCGCAAGGCCCTCGTCACCGGCGCGACCGGCGGCCTCGGCGGGGCCATCGCCCGCGTGCTGCACGCGCAGGGTGCCGTGGTCACGATCTCCGGCACGCGCCGCGCGGCGCTCGACGCGCTCGCCGGCGAACTCGGCGAGCGGGTCCACGTCGCCGAGGCGAACCTCGCCGACAAGGAGTCGGTGGAGGCGCTGGTGCCCGGCGCCGAGGCGGCGATGGGCGGGCTCGACATCCTCGTCAACAATGCCGGGATCACCAAGGACAACCTGTTCATGCGCCTCAAGGACGAGGACTGGGACACGGTGCTGGCGGTGAACCTGACCGCGGCGTTCCGGCTCTCGCGGGCCGCGGTGAAGGGCATGATGCGCCGGCGCTTCGGGCGCATCGTCAACATCTCCTCGGTCGTCGGTGCCACCGGCAACGCCGGCCAGGGCAACTACGCCGCCTCGAAGGCCGGGCTGGTCGGCATGTCGAAGGCGCTCGCCGCCGAGGTCGCGAGCCGCGGCATCACCGTGAACGCGGTGGCGCCGGGCTTCATCGAATCGCCGATGACGGACGCGCTCAACGAGAAGCAGCGCGGCGCAATCCTCGGCACGATCCCCGCCGGGCGCCTCGGCACCGGCGCGGAGATCGCGGCCGCGGTCGCCTATCTCGCTTCGGACGAGGCGGGCTACGTCACCGGTCACACGTTGCACGTCAACGGCGGCATGGCGATGCTGTGACGCCGCCGGGCCGGCGCCCGCACGGGCGGGCCCCGGCGCGCACGAATTGGCGGGGAAGCCCGTGCTGCGGCTCTCGCCAGGGCGCGGGCCGTGTGCTAGGACACCGCGACATTTTGGTCGTCGGCATCTCTCGGGGGCTTGACCGCGGACGCGATTGGGGCTTTTGCAGCACGCGTCCAGGTCGGCACGATCACCCCGGCGGCAGCCGCGCGAACCGGACATCCCCGCGGGTGCCGTCTTCCGGGAAGGCGCGCTCGCAGATCGACGAGTGATACGAGGACACGAACGATGAGTGACATCGCTGAGCGCGTGAAGAAGATCGTGGTCGAGCACCTGGGTGTCGAGGCTGACAAGGTGAACGAGAACGCGAACTTCATCGATGACCTCGGCGCCGACAGCCTCGACACCGTCGAGCTCGTGATGGCGTTCGAGGAGGAGTTCAACGTCGAGATCCCGGACGACGCCGCCGAGACCATCGTGACGGTCGGCGACGCCATCAAGTTCCTCGAGAAGAACGCCGGCTGAGGGCGCCGCGCCCCCGATCCCGCCGCCGTGCGGGGCTCGCGGGCGCGACCCACGGCACATGACATGATGATGCTGCGTCGCGTCGTCGTCACCGGCCTGGGGATGGTCACGCCGCTCGCTTGCGGCGTCGAGCAGACCTGGGCACGGCTTCTCGCCGGCCGGAGCGGGGCGTCTCGGATCGAGTCGTTCGAGACCTCCGACCTTCCCTGCCGCATCGCCTGCCAGATCCCGCAGGGCGACGGGTCCGAGGGGACCTTCAATCCCGACGACTGGATGGACCCCAAGGATCAGCGCAAGGTCGATCCCTTCATCGTCTACGCCATGGCGGCGGCGAAGCAGGCGCTCGACGACGCCGGCTGGCACCCGACCGGCTACGACGAGCAGGCCGCCTCGGGCGTCCTGATCGGCTCCGGCATCGGCGGCATCGAAGGCATCGCGGACGCGGCGCTCATCCTGCGCGACAAGGGCCCGCGCCGACTCTCGCCCTTCTTCATCCCCGGCCGGCTGATCAACCTCGCCTCGGGCTACGTCTCGATCGCGCACGGGCTGAAGGGCCCCAACCACGCGGTCGTGACCGCCTGCTCGACAGGCGCGCACGCGATCGGCGACGCCGCGCGGCTGATCGCGCTCGGCGATGCCGACGTGATGGTCGCCGGCGGGACCGAATCCCCGATCAGCCGGATCGCCATGGCCGGCTTCGCCGCCTGCCGCGCGCTCTCGACCCATTTCAACGACGAGCCGACGCGCGCCTCGCGTCCCTACGACCGCGACCGCGACGGCTTCGTCATGGGCGAGGGCTCGGGCGTCGTCGTGCTCGAGGAGTACGAGCACGCGGTCGCCCGCGGCGCCCGGATCTACGCCGAGCTCGTCGGCTACGGCCTCTCGGGCGACGCCTTCCACATCACCTCGCCCTCCGAGGACGGGGACGGCGCCTACCGCTGCATGAAGGCGGCGCTCAAGCGCGCCGGCCTCCCGGCGACGGCGCTCGACTACGTCAACGCCCACGGCACCTCGACGCCGCTCGGCGACGAGATCGAGCTCGGCGCCGTCGAGCGGCTGATGGGCGACGCGGCGTCGCGGCTCACCATGTCCTCGACCAAGTCCGCCACCGGGCACCTGCTCGGGGCCGCGGGCGCGATCGAGGCGATCTTCGCGATCCTGGCGATGCGCGACGGCAAGGTGCCGCCGACGCTCAACCTGGAGAACCCGTCCATCGAGACGCGCATCGACCTCGTGCCGCTCGCGGCCAAGGAGAAGCGCATCGACGTGGCGCTCTCGAACTCCTTCGGCTTCGGCGGAACCAACGCCTCGCTCGTCTTCGCCCGCGTTCCCTGAGGCGCCGGGCCGGGGACCGATCCGGCACGCGTTTTCGCCACATTGCTGGGTCAGTCCGGGCGGCGGTCGCCACGAGGCCGCCGTCGCCACCCTCGCCAGACGTGAGCCATGTTCGGTCGCAGCAAAGACACGAGCCAGCCGCCCGCGACGCCGCAGCCCGGCTCGACCTACAACGGCGGGCCGGCGGAGCCGCCCCGTCTCGCGCCCAGGAGCCCGCACGAGGCGATCAAGCCCGAGATGGCCCCACCGCCCCCGCCGCAGCGCCTGCGCCCCCCGCGTGGCGGGCTCGTGTCGACATTGTCGGGCCTGTTCAGCGTTCTCGCGGTCGCCGCGCTGCTCGCCCTCGTCGGGCTCGTCGTGCTCGCCCGCCAGGCGAACGAGCCCGGCCCGCTCGAGGCGGACAAGGTCGTGACCATCCCGAGCCGTACCGGCATGGGCGAGATCGCCCGCATCCTCGATCGCGAGGGCGTGATCGCGCAGCCGCTGCTCTTCCAGCTCTACGCCGTCATCAGCCGCGAGCAGGCGAACCTCAAGGCCGGCGAGTTCCTGTTCGAGTCCGAGGCGTCCATCGCCGACGCGATCGACACGCTCACCGAAGGCCGCTCGATCCTCCACGAGATCACCTTCCCCGAGGGGCTGACGAGCCAGCAGATCGTCGAGCGCCTGCGCGAGGACCCGATCCTCACCGGCGAGATCGACGCGATCCCGCCGGAGGGCTCGCTCCTTCCCGACACCTACAAGTTCGCCCGCGGGACCACGCGCGCCGAGGTCCTCGACATCATGAGCCGCGCTCAGGCCGGCGCGCTCGCGCAGATCTGGGCGCGGCGCGTCGAGGGGCTGCCGCTGGAGACGCCCGAGGAGCTCGTCATCCTCGCCTCCATCGTCGAGAAGGAGACCGGGCGCGCCGACGAGCGCCCACGGGTCGCCGGCGTGTTCATAAACCGGCTGCGGCGCGGCATGCGGCTCGAATCCGACCCCACCATCGTCTACGGCCTGGTGGGCGGGCGCGGCACGCTGGGGCGCGGCATCCTGCGCTCGGAGATCCGCGCGCCGACTCCCTGGAACACCTACACGATCGACGGCCTGCCGCCGACGCCGATCGCCAACCCCGGCCGCGCGGCCATGGAGGCGGTGGCGAACCCGTCGCGGACCAACGACCTGTTCTTCGTGGCGGACGGGACCGGCGGCCACGCCTTCTCGGAGACCTACGACCAGCACCGGCGGGCCGTGTCGCGCTGGCGCGAGATCGAGGCCGGCCGCGCCACGTCGGCGGGAGAGGACGTGATCGACCCCGACGACCTGCCCGACGAGGAGCCCGACCGCAGCAGCGCACTCCCGAGCCCGGCGCCCGCCGCCGGCGGCACGGCGCCGACGCCGCGCGATGTCGTCGACGCCTCCGAGGGCACGCCGCTCGACCCGCTCGCCAACACGACGTTCGATCTCACCAACACGCAGATCGTGCCGGATCTCGCACCGCTCGACGGCACGGCTCCCGCCGACGCGCCCGCGCCCATCGTGCGCCCCGCGGACGGCTCCCCGCCCCTGCCGCCCCGCCGCCCGGATCTCTGAGGCGGGCGGCGCGTTCGAGGGAGCGTCCACGCGGGCCGGCCGCGTTACGTCCACGCATGCGGCCATTTCCGGGCGCCCCTATCGACGATCTGCAAAGAGGCCTAGGATAGGATCGTCGGCAGCGCTCCCGTGCCGTCGGCGTGGATCGATCTCGTCCGCCGAAAGCACTCGCATGTCTCTCGCCGCGCGCCTCGCCGTGCTCGTCCTCGCGGCCATCCTGCCCCTCGTCGCGGCGCTCGCCGTCGCGCAGCGCGGCCTCTACCGCGACCAGGAGGCGGACGTGCGCGCGGAGGCGCTCCACCAGGTGCGCCTTCTCGCCGGAGAGCTCTCCCAGCTCGTGGACGGAATCCGGCAGATCCAGGCCGTGCTGGTCGAGATGCCCGCCATCCGCGACGGCGACGCCGCCGGCTGCACCGAGATCCTGGCCCGCGTGGTCGACGGCAACGGCCTTCTCAACAACCTCCTCGTGGCCGATCGACGCGGCCGCCTCGTCTGCGACGGAGTCCATCAGCCCGCCGACCTCGCGCCCTACACGGTGGCCGACCGCGACTACTTCCGCGACGCGCGGCGCACGGGGGCCTTCGCCGCGGGGACCTACTCCATCGGGCGCTCGACGGGCGCGGCAGTCGTCCATTTCGCCAGCCCGATCGTCGACGATGTCGGCCGGTTCCAGGGCGTCGTCATCACCGCGCTCGACCTGGAGGCGCTCGGCGCACGCCTCGACCGGGAGCCCTGGAGCGTCGATCACGCGACCCTCGTCGCCGATCGCATGGGCACGATCCTGATGCGCCACCCCGACAACGACGCCCATGTCGGGCGCCGCATGCCCGCGACGCTGCTCGCGCTCCTCGACGATCCGGAACCGGGCACGGCGGACGTCAGCGGCACCGTCGACGGCGTGCCCCGCATCCTCGGCTACGTCCCGCCGGCGGCCAACGACGCCGGCCTCTACGTCGGCATCGGCGTGAGCCGCGAGGAGGCCTACGCCATCCTCGACCGCGCGAACCTGCGCGGCATCCTCGTCATCCTGCTCACCGGAGTCGTCGCCGCCGCGGCGGCCTGGGTGGTGGCGAACGGCGCCGTGCGCCGCCCGGTCCAGCGCGTGCTCGCGGCCGCCGAGCGTTGGCGCGCAGGCGACCTCGACGCCCGCGCCGGCATCCGCGGCAAGGGCGAGATCGCGGCGCTGGGGCGAAGCTTCGACGCGCTGGCGGACGACCTCCAGGCGACGCTCGGGCGCAAGGAGATGCTGATGCGCGAGCTGGCGCATCGCACGATGAACAATCTCCAGGTTCTCGGCTCGCTGATGACGCTCCAGCGCAAGAGCATCGTCGACGACACCGCGAGGCGCGAGCTCGACGAGGCGGCGGGGCGCGTACGCGCCATGGCCGCGGCCTACCGCAACCTGCACCGCGCGGACGGCGGCGCCGGCTCCCTCGACTTCGCGCGGCTGCTGGAGGAGCTGTGCGCGAGCGTCGAGGGCGGGCTCATGCCGGAGGGGTCGCGCTGTGTGGTGACCGCGATGCCGCTCGTGCTCGACGCCGCGACGGCGATGCCGATCGCCCTCGCCGCGAACGAGCTGCTGACCAACGCCGTCAAGCACGGCGGCGCGGACGACGTGGCGGTGATCCTGACCCCGGTCGGGGACGGCAGCTGGCGGCTGACGATCCGCAACCGCGGCGCGCCGCTGCCGCAGGGCTTCTCGGTGCGCACCGCGCGCGGCTTCGGCCTGCGGATGGTCGCGGCCATGGCCGATCAGGCCGGCGGCGCGCTCGAGATCGCCTCGGAGGACGGCTGGACGAGCTTCTCGGTGCGCTTCGCCCCGGCGGCGGCGCGGGAGGCCGGCGCGCGCGGTGCGGCCGATACCGCCGCCGCGCCGGCGCCCGCGACGTCGACGACGTCCTGATCGCGCGTCAGCGCGAGAGCGCCACCGGCGCCCCGGAGCGGGAGAGCGCGCCACTCATCGCACCCGGCGACGCGCCGAGCCGCGCCGCAACGGCGCCGCCCTGGCGGTAGAGGTAGACCTGGTCGCCGCGCAGGTCCCACGCGGAGACGCGGCTCAGGTCCTCGTTCTGGCACCCGGAGCTCGAGGCGCGGTAGAGGTCGAGCGACGGCGTCGACGAGAGCGTCACGCGGCAGGAACCACCGCCGGGCTCGCTCGCCCGCCAGGTGCCGACGAAGGTCGTGCGCGAGGCTCTCGGGGCGGCCTGCGTCGGCGCGGGGATCGCGGCGACCTGCGGAGAGGTGGGAACGTCGGAAACGATCTGGTCCGTCGCGACGATCTGGCCGTCTATCGGCGGCGGCGCGAGCGGCTGGGACTCGACAACGCCGGTGGGCGCGGCGATGCCGGGCTCCAGCGGGGTCGCCGTGACGATCCCGGGCGAGGCGGCCACGGCGGGACGCGGGCCGCCGCCGCCGAAGCGGGCTGACTGGCAGGCGGCGAGCGCGAGCACGCTCGCGGCGATCACCGTCGTGCGCAGGGCGAGGCGGGTTGCGGTCTGCGGCGTCATCGGGTCCATCCGGGGCTGGTGTGGGCGCGGGCGGGCACCATCGGAGAGGTAACCCTTCCTAGACGATCTTGGTTGCCAGAGAGTGAAGCATGAATGTGGCGAAGCGGGAAACGCGAGCGGCCGCGCGGGGTTCGCCCCGCGCGGCCGGTTCGCTCCGAGTCGGCGCTGCGCCGGCTCAGACGTGGCGCGTCACCATCATCTTCTTCACCTCGGCGATGGCCTTGGCGGGGTTGAGCCCCTTCGGGCAGGCGTTGGCGCAGTTCATGATGGTGTGGCAGCGATAGAGCTTGAAGGGGTCCTCGAGCTTGTCGAGCCGCTCGCCCGTCATCTCGTCGCGGCTGTCGGCCAGCCAGCGATAGGCGTGGAGCAGCGCGGCGGGGCCGAGGAAGCGGTCACCGTTCCACCAGTAGGAGGGGCAGGCCGTGGTGCAGCAGGCGCACAGGATGCACTCGTAGAGCCCGTCGAGCTGGACGCGATCCTCGGGCGTCTGGCGCCACTCGTGCTCGGGGGCCGGCGTCTGCGTCTGCAGCCAGGGCTCGACGGAGGCGTGCTGGGCGAAGAACTGCGTCAGGTCCGGCACCAGGTCCTTCAGGATCGGCATGTGCGGCAGCGGGTAGATCTTCACCGCGCCCGAGCCGCACTCGTCGATGCCGCGCGTGCAGGCGATGGTGTTCTGGCCGGAGATGTTCATGGCGCACGAGCCGCAGATGCCCTCGCGGCAGGAGCGCCGGAAGGTCAGCGTCGGGTCGACCTTGTTCTTGATCCAGATGAGCGCGTCGAGCACCATCGGCCCGCAATCCTCGCGATCGACATAGTAGGTGTCGATGCGCGGATTTTCGCTCTCGTCCGGGTTCCAGCGATAGATGCGGAACTCCTGCAGCCGCTTCCCGTCGACGGGCTTCGGCCAGACCTTGCCCTCGCGGACCTGGGAGTTCTTGGGGAGGGAGAATTCAGCCATCTGTTCGCGTTCCTCAGTACACCCGCGCCTTCGGCGCGATGTACTCGATCTCGTTCGAGAGCGTGTACGTATGAACCGGGCGGTAGTCGATCGCGACCTGGCCCTTGCCCTCGTCGCACCAGGCGAGCGTGTGCTTCATCCACTCCTTGTCGTCGCGATCGGGGAAGTCCTCGCGGGCATGAGCGCCGCGGGATTCCGTCCGGTTGGCGGCCGATTCCATCGTGACGACGGCCTGGGTGATGAGGTTGTCGAACTCGAGCGTCTCGATCAGGTCGGTGTTGAAGATCAGCGAGCGGTCCTTGGTGGACACGTCCCCGATCCCGCCCCAGACCTCGTGAATCAGCGCCTTGCCCTCGTTCAGCACCTCTCCGGTGCGGAAGACCGCGCAATTGTTCTGCATGGTCTTCTGCATAGACAGCCTCAGCTCCGCCGTCGGCGTGGCGCCGTTGGCGTTGCGGAAGCGGTCGAGGCGCGAGAGCGCCTTGTCGGCCGAGCCCTTCGGCAGCGGCGCCTGGCTCTCGCCCGGCTTGACGATCTCGGCACAGCGCAGCCCCGCCGCGCGGCCGAAGACGACGAGGTCGATGAGCGAGTTCGAGCCGAGCCGGTTGGCCCCGTGCACCGACACGCAGGCCGCCTCGCCGATGGCCATCAGGCCCGGCACGACCGAGTCCGGATCGCCGTTCTTCTTGGTCAGCACCTCGCCGTAGAAGTTCGTCGGGATGCCGCCCATGTTGTAGTGCACGGTCGGCAGGACCGGGATCGGCTCCTTCGTGACGTCGACGCCGGCGAAGATCTTCGCGCTCTCCGAGATGCCCGGCAGGCGCTCGTGGAGGATCTTCGGGTCGAGGTGGTCGAGGTGGAGGTGGATGTGGTCCCCCTCCTTGCCGACGCCGCGGCCGCCGCGGATCTCCATGGTCATGGCGCGCGAGACGACGTCGCGCGAGGCGAGATCCTTCGCGGAGGGCGCGTAGCGCTCCATGAAGCGCTCACCCTCGGAATTCGTCAGGTAGCCGCCCTCGCCGCGGGCGCCCTCGGTGATCAGGCAGCCGGCGCCGTAGATGCCGGTCGGGTGGAACTGCACGAACTCCATGTCCTGCAAGGGCAGGCCGGCGCGCAGCACCATGGCGTTGCCGTCGCCGGTGCAGGTGTGGGCGGACGTCGCCGAGAAATAGGCCCGGCCGTACCCGCCGGTGGCGAGGATCACCATCTGGGCGCGGAAGCGGTGGATCGTGCCAGTGGTCATGTCGAGGGCGACGATGCCGCGGCAGCGGCCCTCGTCGTCCATGATCAGGTCGATGGCGAAATACTCGATGAAGAAGTTGGTGTCGTTCTTCAGCGCCGCCCCGTAGAGCGTGTGCAGGATGGCGTGGCCGGTGCGGTCGGCGGCGGCGCAGGTGCGCTGGGCCGTGCCCTCGCCGAAGCGGGTCGTCATGCCGCCGAAGGGCCGCTGGTAGATCTTGCCGGCCTCGGTGCGCGAGAAGGGCACGCCCCAGTGCTCGAGCTCGTAGACGGCGGCGGGCGCGTGGCGGCAGAGATACTCGATCGCGTCCTGGTCGCCGAGCCAGTCCGACCCCTTCACGGTGTCGTACATGTGCCAGCGCCAGTCGTCCTCGCCCATGTTGCCGAGCGCCGCCGAGATGCCGCCCTGCGCCGCGACGGTGTGCGAGCGGGTGGGGAATACCTTCGTCACGCAGGCCGTGCGCAGGCCCGCCTGCGAGCAGCCGACCGTCGCGCGCAGGCCCGCGCCGCCGGCGCCGACGACCACGACGTCGAACGTGTGGTCGGTGATCGGATAGGCCGCGCCGCCGACGGACGGGGCGGCGTCGTTCGCCGCGGGGGAAGCGTCGTTCGCCATTGTCTCGTGTACTCCCTCAGAGCAAGGGGCCGAAGCCGACCTTGAGGATCGCGAACAGGCTCGCTGCGCCGATGGCGATCGCGAAGAACGTGTTCGCGATCACGGCTGCGATCTTCGCACCCTTGCCGTGCACGTAGTCCTCGATGACGATCTGCATGCCGAGCCGCATGTGGACCGTGATGGAGATGACGAAGAGCGACAGCACGATCGCGGCAAGGGGGTGCGACACGATCGCGACCGCCTCCGCGTACGGCCGCCCGGCGACCAGCGCCACGATCACCACGAAGGGGAGCAGCAGCAGCAGGTTCGACACCGCCGTGATTCGGTGGTGCCAGAAATGATCCGTGCCGCCGCCGGAGGCGCCGAGCCCCTTGGCGCGGGCGAGCGGGGTGCGGATGGAGTTGCGCGTGGCCATGGTCGATCCTCCTCAGCGCGCGATCAGCGCCACGACCCAGATCACCAGCGTCAGCGAGATCGAGCCGACGAGGGTGAGCTTGGCGAGCAGGAAGCGCTGCGACGGCTCGAAGCCCTGGCCGAAATCCCACAGGAAGTGGCGCACACCGCCGAGCATGTGGTGCAT
The DNA here is from genome assembly GCF_052380005.1 of Salinarimonas sp. NSM. Lineage (NCBI taxonomy): Bacteria > Pseudomonadati > Pseudomonadota > Alphaproteobacteria > Hyphomicrobiales > Salinarimonadaceae > Salinarimonas > Salinarimonas sp. NSM. The sequence continues at coordinate 19,106 of NZ_JBQTCJ010000032.1, read as the reverse complement.
CAGCGCCCAGGTGTAGGCGAAGAGCAGCAGCCAGCCGATCGGCGAGCCGAAGAACCAGGCGGCGGAGGCGTAGGCCTCGGGGCCCGAGGCCAGCGAGACGAGCCAGAAGGCGAGGAACACGGTGCCGACGTACAGCACGATGGCAGTGGCCCGGTGGAAGATGGACATCGCCATCGTCCAGGTCCAGCGATAGATCTGCAGGTGGGGCGACAGGGGCCGCTTGGCTTCGGCTCGTGCGCTCTCGGCTGACGCCATCTCGTAACGCTCCTCGTTGAGCCTGCGGCGCGACGCCGCGAACAGGACACAGGCTCGGAAGGGTAACTAACGGAAGCCCCCAGCGGCGACAATGCGTCATCCGGTCTGGCGGGTTACAGTCTGGAGCGACTGTAATCAATCCCTCCGGAGGTCGTAGGGAGCTTCCCCGATCCCTTTGTCCTCAAGCGCTTGGTTGTGCCGGCTCGCCTGCGGCGACCGTTCCGCGGGTCCGCCGCGGATGACCCGAGGGGTGGCGGACGAGGTCTTCGAGCCGCGGCCGAGCCGGGCGCGGGCGAAGGCGAGGCTCTTGCGCCCGCCGCGCTTCATCCCCTTGCCGGCGCCGAACGTCAGGAGCCAGAGCATCGCGAAGCCGAGCCCGCCGGCGATCGCGCCCTCCGTCGTCACCGGCACCGCCGGCTCGTAGGCGCGGTAGGCGGCGGCCGCGATCCGCGGGTCGCCCTCGCGCAGCACGAGGAGCACCTGCGAGAGCCCGTCGGACGCCGCGAAGCGTGCGGCGTGGGCCTCCAGGGCCGCGAGCCGCGCGGCGGCTTCGCGGGCGTCCGCGCCCTGGCGGCGCACGAGATCGTCGGGGTTCGCCTCGAGCCGCCCGAGCGCGCCCTCGCGGTCGAGCCCGGCCTCGCGCGCACCCTCGTCGAAGCGCGCGACGACGGTCGCGAGCTCGTCGACGGCGCCGCCGAGGCGTTGCTCGTACTGCTGCGCGAACTCGGGCCCCTGCGACCCGGCCAGCGCGCCGACGAGGCCCATGCCCATGGCGGCGATGCGCGAGAGCGGCATCAGCCCGCCTCCTCTGCGGCGGCGGCCCGCAGTGCCGCCTCCGTCACCGCCTCGGCCTCGGCCGCGACCTTGATCGCGCGGGTGCGCACGCCGGGCATCATGACGAGGATCACCGTCTCGGTGCCCGGGCAGGCGGGATCGGCGCAGACGATCTCGTTGACGGCGAGCGTCGCGTCCGCGGGGAGCGCGAGCACGGCGCGGGCGAGCGCGGCGACCCGGTCGCGCGCCGCCCGGTCGGGACGGGCGCGGCCGAAGCGGTTCGCGAAGGCGCCGAGGAGGCCCGCCATGCCGGCCTCAGGGCAGCACGAGGACGCCGCCGGCGCCGTCTTCGGCGCCGAAGGCGAGCGTCGCGCCGCGCGCGTCCCAGGCGAGCGCGCTGATCCCGGAGCCCTTCACCGCGGGGCGCACGAGCAGCTCGGACGCGTCCGAGAGCCGGATCAGCAGCACCGCGCCGTCCTGGAAGCCGGCGGCGACGACGGGGGTGCGCGGATGGCAGGCGACGCGCGAGACCTGCGCGGGCCGCACGCCGCACTCGCGCGGCTGCTTGCCGGTGGGCCCCTCCTTCGAGTCGAAGGGCCAGAGGATCACCGCGTCGGCGCCCGACGTCGCGAGCCATTTGCCGTCGTGGGTCCACGACAGCGAGCGCGACTTGCCGGGATAGCCCGACATGCGCATGTGCCCCTTGTCCGGCTGCAGGCGCCAGCCGTGGAGCGAATTCTCCTGCATCGAGGTGACGACGAAGCGCCCGTCCGGCGACCAGACGACGTCGAGATGCGCGCCCTTCCACTCGAGCCGCTCGGGGGCGGTGTCGAGGTTGGGGAACCACAGGGTGGCGCCGTCGACATGCGCCACGGCGAGGCGGTAGCCCTTCGGCGCGAAGGCGAGACCGCGCACGGAGGACGGCGTGGACAGCGTGCGCTCCTTCCCCTTCGGGTCGCGCGCGGTGACCGTCTTTCCCGACGACCAGGCGATGCCGCCGTCGCGATGCAGCGCGAGCGCGTCGATCCAGGCGAAGGCGCCCGCCTGGGCGAACGTGCGGGTCGAGCCGTCGGCGCCCGTCACCGCGACACGCCCGTCGTCCCCGCCGGTGACGAGCCGCTCGCCGTCGCAGGCCGCCGAGAGCACCGAGCCGTCGGGATGCGCCTCGACGCGGTGGCGCTCGCCGCCCTTCCACAGCAGCACGCCGCCGTCGCCGAGCGCGAAGGCGGCGACGTCGCCCAGGAAGGCGCAGGCCGTCACGTGCGCCCCGGCGTCCAGCGGGCGCACGAGGTCGAGGAGGGAGGGCGCGGCGTCGGTCGGGTTCTCGCTCATGGTCCTCTGTCTACCCCCCGATGCGCCCGCGGGGAAGGGGCCGACGCGGGCGGCGGCCGCGCAAGCCTGGTGCAAGCTCGCGGCCCTAGACCTCGTTCCAGCCGAATTCCCAAGAGGTCGACATGCGCCATCCCCGACGGAGGCTCACGCTCGCAGCCGCAGCCGCGGCCGCGCTCCGCGCGGTCCTTCTCGGCGCGACCCTCGTCGCCGCGCCGGTCGCCGCGCTGGAGGATGCGCGAACTCCCCTCCCCGCTGCGCCGGGAGCGCCGCCGCCGGCCGACGTCGCTCTCTATTGCGAGGCGATCCGCGAGGAGGCGCAGGAGGCGCGGGCGCGCTGGCAGGCGCGCGCGCTCCTCGAGATCGAGGCGCGCATCGAGGCGCGCCTCGCCGATCTCGAGGCCCTGCGGGTGGAGGTCGAGGAGGCGCTCGCCCGGCGCGAGGAGCACCTGCGCCAGGCCGAGGAAGGCATCGTCGCGATCTACGCCCGCATGCGCCCCGACGCCGCCGCCGCCCAGCTCGCCGCGCTCGAGAACGAGATGGCGTCCGCCGTCCTCGCCAAGCTCGCGCCGCGCCAGGCGAGCGCGATCCTCAACGAGATGGAGCCGGGCCGGGCCGCCCAGCTCGCCCGCACCGCCGCCGAGACGGCCCGCACCGACGCAGACCAGGAGCAGTCCCTATGACGCGCCGCCTACCCGTACGCAGCGCCCTCGCGCGCACCGCCGCCCTCCTCGGGATCACCGCGCTCGGCGCCTGCTCCTCGACCCTGAGCGACATCAACCAGGCGCCGGGGCTCACGCCCGTCGGCGCCGGGCTGACCACCGCGCACGCCGCGCTGCCGGTCTCGACCTCGCCGGCAGAGGGGCCGCGCGCCTATCACTCGCTGTGGAGCGAGCGGCGCGAGAACCTCTTCTCCGACAGCCGCGCCATGCGCGTGGGCGACGTCGTCACCGTGCGCATCACCATCGACGACGAGGCGACGCTCGACAACGAGTCGAGCCGCTCACGCGATTCCGGCGCCGGCTTCGGGCTCGGCTTCGGCTTCGGCGTCGACGGCGTGGGCACGAGCGGCGACTTCGGCGCCGACCTCTCCGCCAACACCCGCAGCCGCGGGCGCGGCTCGGTCGGGCGCTCGGAGCGCGTCGTCGTCTCCGTCGCCGCCGTCGTCACCCAGGTCCTGCCCAACGGCAACCTCCTGATCTCCGGCTCGCAGGAGGTGCGCGTGAACTACGAGGTCCGGGTGATCTCGGTCGCCGGCATCGCCCGGCCGCGCGACATCTCCCCGCGCAACACCATCCGCTACGACCAGATCGCCGAGGCGCGCATCTCCTACGGCGGCGCCGGCCGCACCACCGAGGTGCAGCAGCCCGGCTGGGGCCAGCAGCTCTACGACCGCGTCTCGCCGTTCTGAGCCTCGCCGTTCCGCCAGCCGTTTCCAGAGGAGACCGCACGATGGCCCGCGAGCCCACGAGAGCCGCGCTCCCCGCCCTGTCTGCCGGGCTCCCTGCTCCCGCGGGAACCGCCTCGGCGCCCGCACTCCCGTCGCGGGGACGCGGCAGGGGTGGTTCCGGAGAGGAGAAGGGTGGCGGCGTCGCCTTCGCGGTCGCCCTCGTTCTCCTCACGCTTCTGGGCGTCGGCACCGGCGCGGGGCTGGGCCTGACGCTCGGCGACCCCACCGCGCGGGCGCCCACGAGCGACGCGGGCGACACAGGCCCGGCGGTCCGCGACGCCGACGTGAGCGTGGTGCGCCTCGATCCGGTCGTGGCGAACCTCGCCGAGCCCTCCGAGATCTGGGTGCGCATCGACGGCGCGCTGCTGCTCGACGGCGTCGAGCCCGAGGAGGCGCCGGCGCTGGCGGCGCGGGTCTCCGGCGACACGCTGGCCTACCTGCGCACCCTGCCGCTCGCCCGGCTCGAAGGTGCCACCGGCCTCGCGCACCTGCGCGAGGACCTCACCGAGCGCGCGCGCACCCGCACCGAGGGTCGCGTGCGCGAGTTCGTCATCGAGAGCCTCGTCGTGCAATGAGCCGCGCCCGCGCCGTCCTCCTCGCCGTTCCGCTCGCGGTCGCGGGCCTCCTCGTCCTCGCCGCGCCGGCGCTGGCGCAGGGTTTCGACCTGTCCGGCCTGCTGCCCGAAGGCGAGGGCTCGACCACCGGGCGCATCGTCCAGATGGTCGCGCTGCTCACGGTGCTCTCGATCGCGCCGGGGCTGATGATCATGGTCACGAGCTTCGTGCGCTTCGTGGTCGCCCTCTCCTTCCTGCGCGCGGGCATGGGCCTGCAGTCGACGCCCGCGAACCTCGTCCTGATCTCGCTGGCGCTGTTCATGACCTTCTACGTCATGGCGCCGACCTTCGACCGCGCGTGGGCGGAGGGCATCGAGCCGCTGATCGCCGAGGAGATCACCGAGGAGGAAGCCTTCGCGCGCACCGTCCAGCCCTTCCGCGAGTTCATGCTCGCCCACGTGCGCGACGAGGATCTGGCCATGTTCCAGGAGCTCGCGCAGGCGAGCTTCGTCTCGGAGGCGGTGGCGCAGGAGGGCGGCGCCGCGGGCGCGGAAGCCGACGCGGGGCCGGCTCCGGACGAGGAGATCGACCTGCGCACCCTCATCCCGGCCTTCATGATCTCCGAGCTGCGCCGCGGCTTCGAGATCGGCTTCATCATCGCCCTGCCCTTCCTCGTCATCGACATCATGGTGGCGACGATCGTGATGTCGATGGGCATGATGATGATGCCCCCCACCGTCATCTCGCTGCCCTTCAAGATCCTGTTCTTCGTGCTGATCGACGGGTGGAACATCCTGGTCGGGGGGTTGGTACGGTCGTACTTCTAGGTGCGGGCCGGCTCGCTCAATCGTACCGCAGCGCCCCGGCCTTGCCCTTGAAGATCCAGTAGGACAGCGCCGTGTAGCCGAGGATCATCGGCAGGACGAGACAGGCGCCGACCAGCATGATCATCAGGGACGCGTCGGCCGCGGCCGCCTCCCAGATCGTCATCCGCTCGGGGACGACGTAGGGGAAGAACGAGTAGGCGAGACCGTAGAAGCCGAGCGCGAACAGCGCGATCGCGCCCGAGAAGGGCACCCAGGCGAAGCGGTCGGTGCGGGTCGGCAGCGCCCTCAGGACGAGGTGCAGCACGACGAACACCGCGGCCGCCGTCGCCGGGAGCGGCGCGAGCAGCACGAGATAGGGCAGCTCGAACCACTTGGCGAAGATCCGCTCGCTCATCAGCGGCGTCACCACCGAGACCGCGACGAAGCCGAGCGCCACGAGCCAGAGGGTTCCGCGGGCCCAGCGCACGGCGCGCCGCTGGAGATCGCCCTCCGCCTTGAGGATCAGCCAGGACGCGCCGATGAAGGCGTAGCCCGCGACCAGCGCCACCGCGGTGAGGATCGAGAAGGCGACGTTGACCGCCGTGCGCTCGAAGCCGACGATGTAGAGGCCGAGCATGTAGCCCTGCGCAAGCGCCGCGATGGTCGAGCCGGCGAAGAAGGCGCGGTCCCACCAGATCCGGTGCCCGTCCACCGCCTTTGCGCGGAAGTCGAAGGCGACGCCGCGCAGGATCAGCCCGAGCAGCATCAGGGCGACGGGCAGGTAGAGCGCGCCGAGCACGACGCCCTGCGCGAACGGGAAGGCGACGAGGAGCAGGCCGACGGCGAGCACGAGCCAGGTCTCGTTGGCGTCCCAGAACGGACCGATCGAGGCGATCATGCGGTCCTTGTGGGCGGCGTCCTCGCCCGTGCCGAGTGCGCCGGTGAGGATGCCCACGCCGAGATCGTATCCGTCGAGGATCACGTAGAGCAGGATCGAGAGCCCGAGCAGGCCCGCGAAGGCGATCGGCAGCCAGGATTGGCCTTGGGTGATGATGTCCATCGTCGTTCGCTCTCGGTTCAGGCGGAGGCGGAAGCGGCGAGGCGCTCGCCGCCCTGCGCGATCGGGTCCGTCGGCGCGGCGCGACCAGTGGCGGCGGCGCTCGCCTTGCCGGCGAGGTGGTAGAGCGTGCCGACATAGGCCGCGAGCAGGACCACGTAGATCGCGAGGTACATCGCGAGAGTCGTCCAGACCATTCCCGCGCCGGCGGTGCGTGTCACGGCCTCCGCGGTGGAGAGCACGCCGGTGACGAGCCAGGGCTGGCGGCCGATCTCCGTGACGTACCAGCCCGCGATCGTCGCGACCCAGCCGGAGAACGTCATGGCGACGAGCGCCCAGGCCAGCACGGTGCCGGGCTCCCCACGCTTCGAAAGCCGCCAGCCGGTCGCCCAGGACACGGCGAGCATGAGGAAGCCGACGCCGACCATGATCCGGAAGGCGTAGAAGACCGGCGCGACGGGCGGATGCTCGACCGTGCCGTCCTCGCGCACGAAGTCGTTCAAGCCCGGCACGACGCCGGCGGGGTCGTGCTTCAGGATGAGGCTCGCGCCGTTCGGGATGGCGATCTCGAAGCGGTTCTCGCGGGCCTCCTGGTCCGGCAGGGCGAAGAGGACGAGGGGGACGTTGCCGCGCGTCTCCCAGTTGCCCTCCATGGCCGCGACCTTGGCGGGCTGGTGCTCGAGCGTGTTGAGCCCGTGCATGTCGCCGGCGAGGATCTGGAGCGGGATCAGCCCCGCCGCCAGGAACACGCCGGTGCGCAGCGCGACCCGCACGCCGCCGGAGCGATCACCCCGCAGCCAGCGCCACGCCGACAGGCCGGCGACGAGGAAGGCCGCGGTCAGCCCCGAGGCCAGAAGCATGTGCGCCAGCCGGTAGGGCATGGACGGGTTGAAGACGATCGCCCACCAGTCGGTGGCGTGCACGACCCCGTCGATCACCTCGTATCCCGCCGGTGTGTGCATCCACGAGTTCAGGACGAGGATCCAGAAGGCCGACATCGTCGTGCCGAAGGCGACGAGCACGGTGGCGAGCGTGTGCAGCCAGTTCGGCACCTTGCGGAAGCCGAACAGCATGATGCCGAGGAAGGTCGCCTCGAGGAAGAAGGCGGTCAGCACCTCGTAGGCGAGCAGCGGACCGGCGACGTTGCCGACGCGCTCCATGAAGCCCGGCCAGTTGGTGCCGAACTGGAAGGACATGGTGATGCCCGACACCACGCCGAGGGCGAAGGAGAGCGCGAACACCTTCACGAAGAAGCGATAGGCGTCCATCCAGCTCTCGTCGCCGGTGGCGTTGAATCGCAGCTTGAAGAACAGGAGCACCCAGCCGAGCGCGATCGTGATCGTCGGGAAGAGGATGTGGAAGGTGATGTTCGCGCCGAACTGGATGCGCGAGAGCAGGAGTGCGTCCATCATGACGGGGGTCTCGGTCGGTTCGTGCGGGCGTGTCAGGCGGAAGGATCGGGCGGCTCGTCGTCGCCGCCGCTCGGTTTCTTCTTGCGCGGCGCCATGAAGTTGAGCCGGTCCGCCGTCTCCAGCAGGCGGGTGATGCGCGAGCCGAGCTTCATCAGCTGGACGAGGCGCTCGGTCTCGATGCGGCGCACGTCTTCGTACCAGTCGGACATCATGTCCATCAGCTCGTGCATCACGCGCATGCGTTCCTGCGCGTGGCGCTCGTAGTCGCTCTCCGGACGCTCCATCAGCGCCTCGCGAAGCATGGAGAGCGTGGGGTCGATCTCGCGCTTCTTGCGCTCCTCGACGAGCGTGCGCACGATCTGCCAGACGTCCTCGGGCGCAGAGTAATAGTCGCGCCGGTCGTTCGGCTTGTGCTGGAGGCGCACCAGGTTCCAGGCCTGGAGCTCCTTGAGCCCCATCGACACGTTGGAACGCGAGACGCCGAGCGCCTCGACGATGTCGTCGGCGACGAGCGGCTGCGGCGAGACGAACAGCAGGGCGTAGATCTGCCCCACCGTGCGGTTGACGCCCCACCGGCCGCCCATCTCGCCGAAATGGAGCACGAAGGTCTGGACGAGGGGTGGCAGGTTCATGGCTTCGGCCCGGGTGCGTCCGGCGGGGGATGCCGTCGTTTCCGTAGTTTCAGGCTTTTCTGAAATATCGGAATACCTAGGACCATATCCATGCGACGGGACGTCGCGAGGGCGCTTAGGGTGAAGGAATTCCCAATCTCCCGCGCACGCGCTTTTTTCGCGCCGGGCCGAAACCCTCCGCCTCGACGCGCCGTACCTGCGCCCCGACGGACGCCGACGCGATCCAGCGCCGGCCCGCTCGACACCAACGTCAGGGAGACAGACGCATGATCACCCGCACGCTCATCGCCGCCGCCGGCCTCGCCGCGCTTTCCACCACCGCGCTCGCGCAGGACATGCCGATGGTCGAGGCCATGGACCAGGACGTGTCGAACGGCGTGGTCTCGGCCACGTCGGTCAACGCGCCCGAGAACGGCTGGCTCGTGGTGCACCGCACCGGCGACGACATGAAGCCCGGCCCCGTCGTGGGCCACGCCCCGCTGCGCGCGGGCATGACCGAGGACGTCGCCGCTATCCTCACCGAGGAGGTCGCATCCGGCGACAAGCTCATGCTCATGGTCCACTCCGAGGATGGCGGCATGCAGACGGGCATCTTCGAGTACACGCTCGGCGCGACCGAGGACGGCCCGATCCGCATGGACGGCAATCTCGTCATGACGGTGGTCACGGCGCAGTAACCGGGGCTCTCAGCCCGGCAGCGTGAAGCGGTCGACGTCGCGCAAGAGGTCGACGAACGCCCGCGCCCCGAAATCCGCCGCGGCGGCGCCCTTCTCCGGCGTGGCCGCGGCGGCGTTGCCCGCGACCCCGGCGGGATGGACATCCTGCGCCATCCAGCCGAAGCCGGTCGGCTGGATCGCCGAGAGATGCGCGTTCTCGCGCGCCATGCGCACCATGATCGGCTCGAAATCCACCGCCCGCTCCATGCGCACGAGGTCCGGCCGGAAGGCGAGCATCAGTGATGTCTCGATCTCGCCGCCGTGGATGCCGTGACGCAGCTCGTGGGCCGAGAACAGCCCCTCCGGGTAGCCGAGCCGGTGCCAGGCGCTCGTCACGCACAGCATGCCGTGCCGCACCCGCAGCTCCCGTGCGACGATGTCGACGACCGGAACGTTGCCGCCGTGGGAGTTGACGAAGACGAACTTGCGGCAGCCGGCGCGATGGACGCTCTCGCCGATCTCGCGCCAGGCGGCGATCGTCGTCTCGGCCGAGAGCGTCAGCGTGCCCGGGAAGGCGAGGTGCTCGTTCGACTTGCCGATCGCCTGCGTGGGGAGCAGCAGGACGTCGAGATCGTCCGGCACGAGCGGGCGCACCCGCGCGAGGTAGCCCTCGGCGATCAGCGTGTCGACGCCGGTGGGCAGATGCGGCCCGTGCTGCTCGATCGCCGCGACGGGCAGGACCGCGACGGCCCGCGACATGTCGCGGGCGGCGAAGTCGGCGGTGGAGAGGGCGTGCCAATCGACGAGCGGCATCAGGCGCCCTCCCCGTCGGCAGTCTCGTCGACCTTCGCCGCGATCACCTCGATCTCCACCTTGAACACCTCACGCGCGAAGCCCGAGACGATCACCAGCGTCGAGGCCGGCGCGGGCGAGGGCACCCAGCGGTCGCGGGCTTCCATGTAGGGCTTCAGGTAGGCGCGATCCGAGACGAAGGCGTTGATGCGCACCACGTCGGCGGGACCCATGCCGGCATCCGCCAGCACCGCGGCGATGTTGGCGAAGCACAGGTCCGCCTGCGCGCCGGCGTCCTCCGGCACGTGCTCGTCCTTGTCGATGCCGAGCTGGCCGGAGGCGAGCAGGAGACGCGCGCCGGGCGGCACCTCGACGGCGTGGGCGTAGTTGGCGAAGGGCGGGCGGATCGTGTCTGGCGTGATGCGGCGCATGGGCTCTGCGGGCTCGTGGTCGGAAGGAACGCGCATCTTGGACCCGCGTGCGCCGCCCGCCAAGCCTTTCCACCGCCGCGCACGCCCGCGGGACGCCCGCTGTCATCCAACCGTCGCGCGCCGCTCCTACGACCGACCGGCCACGCTTCGGTACCGGACAGGGGGAGAAACAAGACATGCCCGACACGAGGATCCGCACGCTCGGCGGCGCGCTCGCCGCCGCACTTCTCGCCTCGACCGCGATTCCCGCGGCGGCGCAGGGCTTCGACCGCATCGCGTCCTTCCCGGTCCCGCAGAACCTGCCGGCGGACGCCGATCCGCTGACCGAGACGTCGTCGGAGATCATCACCGCGACGGGCGACGGCATGACGCTCGTCTATTCCGACAGCCCGCTCGGTGCGGTCGGCCTCGTCGACATCTCGGATCCCGAGAGCCCGCAGGCTCTCGGCTCCGTCGCCACCGAGGGCGAGCCGACCTCCGTCGCCGCGCTCGGACAGACGGTGTTCGTCGCGGTGAACACGTCGGAGAGCTTCGTCGCGCCCTCGGGCCATCTCGCGATCCTCGACGTCGAGAGCCGTACGCTCACCCGCTCCTGCGACCTCGGCGGCCAGCCCGATTCGACCGCGGTGGCCCCCGACGGCTCCTTCCTCGCCATCGCGATCGAGAACGAGCGCGACGAGGACCTGAACGACGGCGAGATCCCGCAGCTCCCCGCCGGATACGTCGCCATCATCCCGCTCAGCGAGGGTGCGCCGGACTGCGAGGCGATGATCATGGCCGACGTCACCGGCCTCGCCGAGGTCGCGCCGGAGGATCCGGAGCCCGAGTTCGTCTCGATCAACGAGGCGGGCGAGATCGTGGTCTCGCTCCAGGAGAACAACCACATCGTCGTGCTGGCCTCCGACGGGTCGGTGGTCTCCCACTTCTCCGCCGGCGCCGTCGACCTCGAGAATGTCGACACCGCGGAGGAGGGCGCGCTCACCTTCGACGGCACGCTCCCCGCCGTCCCCCGCGAGCCCGACGCCGTGAAGTGGCTCGGCACGGACCGCATCGTCTCCGCCAACGAGGGCGACTACGAGGGCGGCTCGCGCGGCTTCACCATCTTCTCCAAGGAGGGCGAGGTCCTCTGGGAGTCCGGCCTCTCGTTCGAGTACGAGGTCGCGATGCTCGGGCACTACCCCGAGGGCCGCTCCGGCAACAAGGGCGTCGAGCCCGAGGGCATGGAGGTCGCGACCTTCGGGGACGACACCTACATCTTCCTCCTCTCCGAGCGCGGCTCGATCGTCGGCGTCTACCGTGACACCGGCGCCGAGCCCGAGCTCGTGCAGATGCTGCCGTCGGGCATCGCGCCGGAGGGCGCGGTCGCCATCCCGTCGCGCGGCCTGCTCGCGGTGGCGAACGAGGCCGATCTCGGAGAGGACGGCCTGCCGCGCTCGCACGTGATGCTCTTCGAGATGGGCGAGGGCACGCCGTCCTACCCGACGATCCGTTCCACGATGGACGACGCCGGCCGGCCGATCGGCTTCGGCGCGCTGTCGGGCCTCGCGGCCGACCTGGAGACGCCTGGGCGCCTGTATGCGGTCAGCGACAGCGTCTACCGCTCGCAGCCGACCATCTTCGAGATCGACGCCACGCAGACGCCGGCGCAGATCACCCGCGCCATCCGCGTCACGCGTGACGGCATGCCTGCCCAGAAGCTCGACCTCGAGGGCATCGTGGCGATCGAGGGCGGCTTCTGGCTCGCCTCCGAGGGCCGCACGGACCGGCTGATCCCGCACGCGCTCTACCGCGTCGACGCCAGCGGCCGCATCCGCGAGGAGGTCCCCTTCCCCGCCGAGCTGAACGCGGTCGAGCGCCGCTTCGGATCGGAGGGTGTCACGATGGTGGGCTCGACGCTCTGGATCGCGATCCAACGCGAGTGGGGTGACGACGAGAAGGGCTTCGTCAAGCTCGTCTCCTACGACACCGAGAGCAAGGAATGGGGCGCGGTGCGCTACCCGCTCGAGACGCCTGGCGACGGCGCCTGGATGGGGCTCTCCGAGATCACCGCCCACGGCGACCATGTCTACATCGTCGAGCGCGACAACCAGATCGGCGGGAACGTCGGCGTGAAGGCGCTCTACCGCGTGCCGCTCGCCCAGATGACGCCGGCCCCGCTCGGCGGCGAGCTGCCGGTGGTCGAGAAGGAGCTCGTGCGCGACTTCATCCCCGATCTCGCGCAGTGGAACGGCTACGTCGTCGACAAGGTCGAAGGCTTCGCCATCGACGCGGCCGGCACGGGCTATGTCGTCACCGACAACGACGGCGTGGACGACTCCTCGGGCGAGACGTTCTTCTGGTCGATCGGCGCGATGTGATCGGCGCAGCGGCAGGTGCACGGGACGTGGGAAGGGCTCGCTGCGGCGGGCCCTTCTTCGTTGGAGGGGCGAGGCCGCTATGCCAGGTCCGTGCGGGAGAAATCGTCACCGACGTAGAGCAAGCCTGTACCCAGCATCTTGGCACAGGCGTAGCTGAAGCAGTCGCCGAAGTTGAGCCGTGCCGGATGCCCGGCGGCTCTGCCGTAGAGCGCTGCCGCGTCCAGCGCCAGCTCACCGATCGCCTCCGAGATCGGGACATCGCCTGCACCGATGTCGTCTATCAAGGAGTCGACGAGTGCCCGTGCGGCAGCGATGTGCGTCGCCTCCGACGGCGCGTTTCCTCGCAAGCTCCTCGCGACGCCCAGGGTCGCCTCGAAGCGGACGAGCGGCGACACGTGCCGCAAACCGGAATGGCGATCGATGCGATCGAGCACCACTTCCCAGCCCGGCTCCCGATTGATGATCGCGACGAGGGCCGACGCATCGACGAACATCAATCGTCGCCCCACATCTCGTCCATGTACGCCTTCATGTCGAAGTCGCGGTCGGGCGAGCCGAGCTTCGCGGCCTGCTCCTGGATGACGGCGACCCGCTCGCGGAGCGGGATCTCCGCTCTCGCTCGCTCCAGCTCGTGCCGCAACGCGGCACGGACGGCCTCGGTCTTGCTCTTGGCCCGGGTCAGCCGAGTGAGCTGGTCGGCCATTGCCGCGACCTCGGCATCGCGGATGAACAGCGCCATGAGTATATCTCCGATGCGGGCACGACGATATCTCCGATCGCCGCATCTCGCAAGGCTCAGCACCCGTTCACGCGCTCGTGTGTGTGCAACTGCGCAAGATAGCCTCTGCCGTCCAGCATCCAATCCTGTCTTTTTTGCACAGCCGGTCTCCACTACCTTCCGTTCCCGAAGCGCCCCCGAGGCGCGTCCGACACGACCTTCGGAGACTTCAGACCCATGCTGCGCATCCCCTCCCTCGCCGGCGCCACGCTCGCCGCCGCCCTCCTCGCCGCGCCCGTCGCGCAGGCCGAGACCTACGTGCTCGACCCGAGCCACAGCCAGATCCTGTTCTCCTACGACCACCTCGGCTACTCGACGACCTGGGGCATGTTCTCGGGCTTCGAGGGGACGATCGAGTTCGTGCAGGACGACCCGGCCGCCTCCTCGGTGGAGGTCTCCTTTCCCGTGCGCTCGATGTTCACCGGCTGGGAGGGTCGCTTCACGCACTTCATGACGGAGGACTTCTTCGGCGCCGACGAGGACGAGATGGTGACCTTCGTCTCCACCGGCATCGAGGTGACGGGCGAGAACACCGCGCTCATCACCGGCGACCTGACGCTCAACGGCGTGACCAAGTCCGTCGTCCTCGACGCGACGCTCAACCAGGCCGGCATGCACCCCATGGAGAACAAGCCCTGGGCCGGCTTCGACGCCACGACGACGCTGGTTCGCAGCGACTACGAGCTCGGCATGTTCGCCCCGTTCGTGAGCGACGAGGTCGAGGTGCGGATCTCCGTCGAGGCCATGCAGGCCGAGTGATCGCAACCACGTGATGCGAGACGCCGGGCCGCCGAGCGCGGCCCGGCCTTTTCGTCCATGGAGGTCTCCCATGCAGGCGCGCAACACCGTCTCCAGCTACGGCGCGGTCTCGAAGGCCCTGCATTGGGCGATCGCGGCCCTCATCCTCACCATGATCCCGCTCGGCCTCGTCGCGGTGGAATGGCCCTACGACACGTCGGACGCGCTCGCGACCAAGGCGCTCCTGTTCTCCATCCACAAGACGCTCGGCGTCGCCGTCTTCTTCCTCGCGCTCGTGCGCATCGGATGGATGCTGAGCCAGCCGCGCCCGACCCCGCTCCACCCCGAGCGGCGCCTCGAGACCGCCCTCGCCGAGGGCGTGCACTGGCTCCTCTACGTCTCCCTCGTCGCCGTGCCGCTGTCGGGCTGGGTGCAGCACGCGGCCGCGGCCGGCTTCGCGCCGATCTGGTGGCCGCTCGGCCAGACCCTGCCCCTCGTGCCGCAGTCGCCCGAGGTCGCCGCCGCCGCGGGCGCGGTGCACGCGACCTTCACCAAGCTCCTGATGGCGGCGCTCGCCTTGCACGTCGCCGGCGCGCTCAAGCATCACCTCGTCGATCGCGACGCGACGCTCGCGCGCATGCTGCCCGGCCGCCGCGCCGGCGCCGCGACGGCGGCGATCCCCGTGAGGAGGCACGCGCTCGCCCCGGCGCTCGGTGCGCTCCTCGTCTACGGGCTCGTCGGCGGCGGCGTCGTGACGCTGGCGCAGGGCGGCGGCGAGACGGGTGCGCGCCCCGGCGTCGCGCTCCCCGCGACCACGGCGGAGGCCACGCCGTCGTCCTGGGTCGTCGAGAGCGGCGAGCTGACCTTCTCCGTGCGTCAGATGGGCACGCCCGTCACCGGCCGCTTCGCGCAATTCGACGCCGACATCGCCTTCGAGGAGACGCCCGACGCCGACGGCCGGCACGGCTCCGTGACGGTGGCGATCCCGATCGCGTCGATGACGCTCGGCTCCGTCACCGCGCAGGCGCGCGGCCCAGAGTTCTTCGATGCCGAGGCGCACCCGTCGGCCCGCTTCGCCGCCGACATCGTCGCGGCCGGAGACGCCGGCCACGCGGGCGGCTACCGCGCCGTGGGCACGCTCGCGCTCGCCGGTGCCGAGGTGCCGGTCGCGCTGCCCTTCACGCTCGAGATCGTCGACGGCGTCGCCACGGCTTCGGGGACGGTCACGGTCGACCGGCGCGACTTCGGCATGGGCGAGAGCTACCCGGACGAGGCCACGGTGGGCTTCTCGGTCGAGATCACCGTCGACCTCACCGCCCGCCGTGCCGGCACGGGTGAAGGCGGAGGCGCCTAGGACCCTCGGGCTCAGGCCTTCAGGTTGAACACGCGGTGGGGCACGAACTCGCCGCGCTCGATCGTGCCTGTCGAGACCAGGACGCCGCCGAAGGTCGCGTAGGCCTGGCCCTCGAGCGGCGCGTCGCGGCCACGCAGGATCACCGACTGGCCGCGCATCAGGCGTGCGGCTGCGTCGCGGGAGACGGGGACCGCCTCGAGCTCGCCGAGCGCCGTCTGCACCGGCAGGACGAGGTCCTCGAGCGCCGGGCCCTCTCCGGCCTCGGTCGCCGCGCGGAAGGCCTCGAGATCCTGCGCCTCCACGGTGTCCTCCTCGGTGAACGGGCCGACGCGGGTGCGGCGCAGCGAGGAGACGTGGCCGAGGCAGCCGAGCCGCCGACCGAAGTCGCGGGCCAGCGCGCGCACGTAGGTGCCGCGTCCGCATTCGGCCTCGAACACGGACGTGTCGCCGGCATGCGCCACGAGCGAGATGCGGTCGATCTCGACCGGGCGCGCCACGAGCTCCACCGTCTCGCCATCGCGGGCGAGATCGTAGGCGCGCTCGCCCGCGATCTTGATCGCCGAGAAGCGCGGGGGCACCTGCATGATCTCGCCGACGAAATCGGGCAGGATCGCCTCGATCTCCGCCGGCGTCGGACGCGCGTCGGAGCGGGCGACGATCTCGCCCTCTGCGTCGTCCGTGTCCGTCTGCGCACCCCAGCTGACCGTGAACAGGTAGGCCTTGCGGCCGTCCATCACGAACGGCACGGTCTTCGTCGCCTCCCCGAGCGCGATCGGCAGGATGCCGGACGCGAGCGGGTCGAGCGTGCCGGCGTGTCCCGCCTTCTTGGCGTTGAAGGCGCGCTTGACCATGGCGACCGCCTGGGTCGAGGTGACTCCGACCGACTTGTCGAGCACGACCCAGCCGTTGACGTCGCGGCGCTTCGGGCGGTCCGGACGCGGGCCGCGGCGGCCGCGGGGGCCGCGGGGGTCTTTGCCCGGCCCCTCGGCCTCACGCGGGGCGCCGTCGGTCGCGCGGGCGTTCGTGGTCTCGTCGCTCATCGGGGTGTCCATGGTGGGTGCGTCGCGTCTGCGGCCGAAGATCAGGTGTCGTGGGCGTCGGAGGGCGGAGCGCCGGACGGCGTCTCGTCGTCGCCGTCTTCCGCCTCGCCGTCGATGTCGCGGCGCACGCGCTCGGAGCGCAGCAGCGCGTCGATGCGCGCGGCCTCGTCGAAACTCTCGTCGCGCCGGAAGCGCAGGTCGGGGGCGAACTTCAGGTTCACACGCCGCGCCACCTCGCCACGCAGGACCTTCTTCGAGCGATCGAGCGCCTCGAGCACCGCCGCCTCGTCCTGGCCGCCGAGCGGCATCACGTAGGCGGTGGCGAGCTTGAGGTCGGGCGACATGCGCACCTCGGGAACGGTGACGACGTGGGTCGTCAGCACGGGGTCCTGCAGGTCGCCGCGGGCGAGCACGTCCGACAGCGCGTGGCGGACGAGCTCCGCGACGCGCTGCTGGCGCTGGGTCGGGCCGGTGGATTCGAAACGCTTCGCCATGGCGGGCGCCTCCTTCGCGGGCCGCGTTGGCCCATGCGGCGCGCGTGAGCCGCGCCCGGGGACCGGCGCGGCTCACGCACGAGGGGAAAGAACCAACCAGCGCGCCGCGGGGGCTCGGACGCCGCGGCGTGCTGGAGAACGAGGACGGACGCCCGCGAGGGGCTCCGCCGGGCGCGCGCCGCGCTCAGAGCGTGCGGCGCACCTCGTGAACGAGATAGCACTCGATCGCGTCGCCCTTGCGCATGTCCTGGTAGTTCTCGAAGGCCATGCCGCATTCCTGGCCGGCCACCACCTCGCGCGCATCGTCCTTGAAGCGCTTGAGCTGGGAGAGCTTGCCCTCGTGGATGACGATCTTGTCGCGGATGAGCCGCACGTGGGCGCCCCGCTGCACGACGCCGTCCTGGACGCGGCAGCCCGCGACCTTGCCGACCTTGGACACGGCGAAGACCTCGAGGATCTCCGCCTCGCCCAGCCGCTCCTCGCGCAGTTGCGGGGGAAGCATGCCCGACATGACGGCTCTGATGTCGTCCACCAGGTCGTAGATGATGTTGTAGTAGCGGATCTCGACGCCGACCCGCTCCGCGCTCTCGCGCGCTTCCTTGTGGGCGCGCACGTTGAAGCCGAGCACGACGGCGCCGGAGGCCTCCGCCAGGGTGACGTCCGACTCGGTGATGCCGCCCACGCCCGCGTGGATGACCCGGGCTGCGACCTCGTCGTTGCCGATCTTCTCGAGCGCGCCGACGATTGCCTCGAGGGAGCCCTGGACGTCCGCCTTGACGACCAGCGGCATCTCCTTGCGGCCGGCACCCTCCTTGAGGTCGCGCATCATGTCCGCGAGCGAGCGGGTGGAGCCGCTGGCGCGGGCGGAGGCGCGCTCGCGCTTCTGGCGGGCGCGGTACTCCGTGACCTCGCGGGCGCGTGCCTCGTTCTCGACGACCGCGACGCGATCGCCGGCCTCGGGCGTGCCGTTGAAGCCCAGAACCTCGACCGGCACCGACGGGCCGGCTTCCTTGACCTGCTCGCCGATGTCGGACACGAGGGCGCGCACGCGGCCCCATTCGGAGCCGGCGACGACGATGTCGCCGGTCTTCAGCGTGCCGCGCTGGACGAGGACGGTGGCCACGGGGCCACGGCCGCGATCGAGCTTGGCCTCGACGACGGTGCCCTCGGCCGCCCGCTCCGGGTTGGCCTTGAGGTCGAGGATCTCGGCCTGCAGCGCGAGGCCCTCGAGCAGCTCGTCGAGACCCGCGCGGGTGACGGCGGAGACCTCGAACTCGAGCGTGTCGCCGCCCATCGACTCCACCTGCACATCGTGCTGGAGGAGCTCGGTGCGCACGCGCTGCGGGTTCGCGGACGGCTTGTCGATCTTGTTGATCGCCACGATCATCGGGACGCCCGCGGCCTTGGCGTGGGAGATCGCCTCGACCGTCTGCGGCATGACGCCGTCGTCGGCCGCGACCACCAGCACCACGATGTCCGTCACCTTCGCGCCGCGGGCGCGCATGGCGGTGAACGCCGCGTGGCCGGGCGTGTCGATGAAGGAGATCTTGCCGCCCGACGGGCTCGTCACCTGATAGGCGCCGATGTGCTGGGTGATGCCGCCGGCCTCGCCCGCAACGACGTTCGTCTTGCGGATCGCGTCGAGCAGCGAGGTCTTGCCGTGGTCGACGTGGCCCATGATGGTCACGACCGGCGGGCGCGCCTCGAGATGCTCGTCGGTGTCCGCCGCGGCGAACAGGCCCTCCTCCACGTCGGACTCCGCCACGCGCTTGACGCTGTGACCCATCTCCTCGGCCACGAGCTGCGCGGTGTCCGCGTCTATCGTGTCGGTGATCTTGTACATCTCGCCCTGCTTCATCAGCAGGCGGATGACGTCCACCGCGCGCTCGGCCATGCGGTTGGCGAGCTCCTGGATGGTGATGGTCTCCGGGATCGTCACCTCGCGCGAGATCTTCTCGCGCTCGGCCGACTGGCCCTTGCCCTGGAGGCGCTGCATGCGGCGCTTGAAGGAGGCGACGGAGCGCGTGCGCTCCTCGTCCCCGGCGAGCGCCTTCGTGACCGTGAGGCGACCGCGGCGGCGATCCTCGCCACCCTTGGTCGCCTTCGGCACCGGGGGAGCCTTGGGCGCGCCCTTGCGGCCGCGGGGCGCCTCGTCGTCGGCGACCGGCGTCCGGGCACGCGCGGCGGCGCCGGGAGC
>NZ_JBQTCJ010000031.1:0-53340 GCF_052380005.1 Salinarimonas sp. NSM | reverse complement strand
CACGTCGCCCGCGGCGAGCAGCGCGCCGTCGGCGCCCGCCTTGAGCGCCACGACGGGAAAGCGCGCCGCGAGCGCCTCCAGCGCGGCCTCGGCGCGCGCCTCGCCGGTGATCGCGAGCGCCTCCTCGAGATTCGGCAGGAACACGTCGACACCCTCGCAGGCCTCGATCAGGCCGCCGGAGCGGATCAGCGCGTCGTCCCAGCTCGGGTCGAGCGAGACGGTGAGCCCGTGGTCGCGGGCGCGGGCGACGAGGTCGGGGATCTCGGCGAGCGTGGCGTACTCCGCGATGTGCAGGTGCACGGCCTCGCCCCAGGCGAGCGCTCGCTCCAGCGTCGCGGGGCGGGCGCGGCCGGCGCGGCGGGTGAGGAAGGCGCGCTCGTCGCGCGTGGCGACGGCGACGGTCACCTGCGGGCCGGCCTCCGCCGCCCGGTCGAGGAACCGCAGGTCGGCGCCGCTCGCGCCGAGCTCGTCGTCGAGCCCCGCGGAGAGCCGGTCGAGCCCGAGCCGCGCCACGAGAGCGGTCGGCCGCCCGAGCGCCGCGAGGTGCGCGGCGGCGATGTAGGCGCCCCCGCCCGCGACGATGGCGAGATCGCGGGCGTAGACCTCGCGGCCCAGCGCCGGGAATGCGTCGAGATCCGTGAAGACGAGATCGCAGTAGATCCGCCCCACGCTGAGGACCGCGCCGGTCCGTCGGTCGCGCTCGATCATGGATGCTCCGAGGCGCTTTCGGGGGCGCGGCCCAGCGCCCGCTCGGTCGCGGCGTCGAAGAGGTGGAGCGCGCGCGGGCGCGCGACCGCGGTGGCCGAAGCTCCGACGGGCGGCGCCGTGCGGTCGGCCGCGAGCGCGATCACCGGGCCGCCGGCGGTGTCGAGGTGGACGTGGGTCTCCGGCCCGAGCGGCTCGACGGCAGTGATCGTGCCCGCGATCGCGAGTGCGCCGGGATCGACGGCGGCGCCCGCGGCGATGCAGACGAGATCCTGCGGTCGCACCCCGACGAGCAGGCGCGCGACGCCCGCCGCCGGCGCCGGCGCGCGGATCGGCGCCACGGCGCCTTCGACGGCGAGCCCGTCCGGCCCGTTCGCAGCCGGCAGCAGGTTCATCGCCGGCGTGCCGATGAAGCGCGCGGTGAAGACGTCGGCGGGCGCATCGTAGAGATCGCTCGGCGTGCCGATCTGCAGGATGCGGCCGTCCCGCATGACGACGATTCGGTCGGCCATCGTCATCGCCTCGACCTGGTCGTGGGTGACGTAGACGGTGGTCGCGCCGATGCGCTGGTGGAGCCGCTTGATCTCGATGCGCATCTGGTTGCGCAGCTGCGCGTCGAGGTTCGAGAGCGGCTCGTCGAAGAGGAAGGCGGAGGGGTTGCGCACCATGGCGCGGCCGATGGCGACGCGCTGGCGCTGGCCGCCCGAGAGCGCCGCGGGCCGCCGCCCGAGCAGGTCCTCGAGCCCGAGGATGCGCGCCGCCTCGTCGACCCGCGCCGCCTTCTTCTCCTTGGGCAGGCCCGACGTGTAGAGGCCGAAGGCGATGTTCTCGCGCACGGTCAGGTGCGGGTAGATGGCGTAGTTCTGGAAGACCATCGCCACGTTGCGGCGCTTGGGCTCGTGGTGGTTCACCACGACGCCCCCGATCCGGAGCGTGCCGGCGGAGACGTCCTCCAGCCCCGCGATCATGCGCAGCGTCGTCGACTTGCCGCAGCCCGACGGCCCGACGAGGGCGACGAACTCGCCGTCGGCGATCGAGAGGTCGAGGCCGTGGACGACGGTCGCC
Organism: Salinarimonas sp. NSM; assembly: GCF_052380005.1. NCBI lineage: Bacteria > Pseudomonadati > Pseudomonadota > Alphaproteobacteria > Hyphomicrobiales > Salinarimonadaceae > Salinarimonas > Salinarimonas sp. NSM. The sequence continues at coordinate 51,570 of NZ_JBQTCJ010000031.1, read as the reverse complement.
GACCCGAAGCGCTTGACGATGTTCTCGAGCTCGATCGTCGCCATCTCACCTCACCTCCATCAGGGCCGCGAAGGCCTGCGCGCGTTCCGCCGCCGCCTCCCGCTCGCGCGCCGCGCGCGCCGCCGCCCGCGCGGCGAGGCCGTCGGAGGCGGCACGGTAGGCGGAAAGCGCCTCCTGCATCGGGGCAGACGCCGGCCCGCCGAACCGGTCGCGCACGGCGACGAAGTGCTCCGGCGAGACGATCCTCGCGAACGCCGCCGCGTCGAGCGCCGTGTCGCGTCCCGTCGCATGGCGGAAGGCCTCGGCGAAGGGCGTGTAGCCGTTCGCGCCGAGATCGCCGCCGGCGGCCACCACCGCCTTCGCCGTCGCCGCCGCGATCTCGTGCGCCTCGCGGAAGGAGAGCCCCTCGCGGCGCACCAGCGTGTCGGCGAGCTCGGTGATGGTGATGCACGAGCGCGCGATGTTGGTCGCGACCCGCGCGGGATCGATGCTCACCTGCGCCACGAGGGTGGCCAGCAGGTCGAGTGCGCGCTCGGCGACCGCGAAGGCCTGGTAGCCCATCTCCTGGGTCTCGCCCTCGGAATCGTTCATGTCGGTGAAAGGCGTGTTGTGCATCACGTCGCGCATCGCCCGCGCGCGCCCGACCACCTGGCTCGCCAGATGGCGCAGGTGCTCGATCGGCACGGGGTTGCGCTTCTGCGGCATGATCGAGGAGATCTGCACCAGCGCGTTGGGCACGTAGAGCTGCCCGACCTCGAAGCTCGACCAGACCTGGAAGTCCTGGATCGGCCGGCCCAGATGCAGGAAGAGCAGCTCGAGCGCGCAGAACGTCGCCGTCTGGTAGTCCACGGCGGCGATGCAGGAATAGGAGTTCCTGAGCGGCGCGGCGAACCCGAGGAGGCGCGCCATGCGCGCGCGGTCGACGGGGAAGCCCGACGTCGTGATCGCGGCGGCGCCCATCGGGCACAGGTCGACGACGCTGCGCGCGTCCTCGAGCCGCGCGAGGTCCCTCAGGAGCACCTCGATCATCGCGGCGAGATAGTGCCCGAAGGTCGTGGGCTGCGCCGGCTGGCCGTGGGTATAGGCGACGATGATGGTCGCGCGCTCGCGGTCCGCCGTCTCGATCAGCGCGTCGAGCAACGTGCGCGCGCGGGCGAGGATCGCATCGAGGCGCGCCTTGAGAGCGAGCTTGAAGAGCGTGTGGTCGATGTCGTTGCGCGAGCGCGCGGTGTGGAGCCGCCCGCCGAGATCGGCGCCGACGCGCGCCTTGAGCTCGCGCTCGACGAGGAAGAAATAGTCCTCCACCTCGCCCGTGTAGACGAGGGTCGCGGGATCGATCTCGCGTTCGATCGCGGCGAGCGCGCGGGCGATGGCGCCGGCCTCCTCGCGCGTCAGGATGCCGGTCTCGGCGAGCATGACGCAATGGGCGGCGTCGATGGCGCGGAAGCCCTCGACGTGGGAGGTCTTCGCCGCGTCGAAGAGCGGGGCCAGCACGGTGCGGGCATAGACCGGATCGGGGAAGACGGATCGGTCTCGCGCCTGTGGTGTGGAGATCCCGCTCATCCCTTGAGCCCCGCCAGCATGACGCCGCGCACGATGTAGCGCTGGAGCGCGACGAAGACGAGGAGCGTCGGGATGGTGGCGAGCGCGGCGCCCGTCATGATCATCTCCCATTGGATCGACTGCTCGACGGCGAAGCTCGAGAGCCCGACGGGGAGCGTGTAGAGGTCGCGGCTCGTCACCGAGATCAGCGGCCAGAAGAAGGCGGTCCAGTTGCCGAGGAAGGTGAAGATCGCGAGCGCCGAGAGGGCGGGGGTGACGAGCGGCATCGCGACCTTCCACCAGATCTGGAACTCGTTGAGCCCGTCGATGCGCGCCGCCTCCAGGAAGTCGTCGGGCACGCCCTCGAAGAACTGCTTCATCAGGAAGGTGCCGAAGGCCGTCATCATGCCCGGGAACATGATGCCCCAGTAGGTGTCGAGCCAGCCGAGCTGGCTCGCCATCAGGTACCAGGGGATGACGAGCATCTCGGTGGGGATCATCAGGGTCGAGAGGATCGCGATGAAGACGATCATCCGGCCGCGGAAGCGGAACTTGGCGAGCGTGTAGCCGACGAGGCTGTCGAAGAACAGGTTCGACAGGGTCACCGCGACGGCGACGAGCGTCGAGTTGAGGAACCAGCGCAGGAAGCGTCCGTCGGAGAGGACCTCGACGTAGTTCGCCAGCGTCGGGTTCGCCGGGATGAGCCGCAGGTCGTAGACCTGGCCCGCCGTCTTCAGCGAGGTCGAGAACATGAACAGCAGCGGCGTCACCATGATCACGCCGCCGATGAACAGCAGCGTCCAGGCGACGATGCGGCCCGGGCGCAGGGGGCGCGGGCCCGCCGGTGCGTCGAGGAGGTCGGTCTTCGCCGTCATGTCCTCTCCCTCAGGATCCAGAGCTGCAGGAGCGAGACCACGAGGAGGATCGTGAAGAGCACCACGGTCTGCGCCGCGGCATAGCCCATCTCGTAGGAGGAGAAGGCGCTCTGGTAGATCAGCAGCACGAGCGGCTTCGTCGAGCCGAGAGGGCCGCCGGGATCGTTCGTGGTCATGTTGTAGACCTGGTCGAAGATCCGCAGGAAGCCGATCGAGGAGAGCACGACGAGGAACACCGTCGTCGGCTTGAGCAGCGGCAGCGTGATCTTGCGCAGGATGGCGAATTCGCCGAGCCCGTCGATGCGCGCGGCCTCGTAGTAGGTCGAGGGAATGGCGCGCAGGCCCGCCATGAAGATGATGATCTGGAAGCCGAGCCCGGCCCAGATCGCGGTCACCATGATCGCCGGCAGCGCCTGCTCGGTGGAGCGCAGGAAGGGCTGGGCGGGGATGCCGAAGCTGCCTAGGAAGCCGTTGATCGCGCCGATGGGCGGAGGCTGATAGAACCAGCGCCAGACCCACGCCATGGCCGCAGCCGTCGTCAGGAAGGGCAGGAAGTAGAGCGCCCGGATGAGCCCGTGCATGAAGCGCACGCGGTCCAGGTAATAGGCGATGACGAACGCGACGACGATGCTCGTCGGTGTGCCGATCAGCAGGTAGGCGAAGGTGTTGTTGAACACCTGCCAGAAGTGCGGGTCCGCGACGAGGCGCGCATAGTTGTCGAACCCGATGAAGCGGGCGGGCCGCAGCAGGTTCCAGTCCGTCAGCGACAGCCAGAAGGCGTCGAGCGTCGGGTAGAAGCGGATGCCGGCGTAGAACAGGATCGGCAGGGCGAGGAAGCCCCACGCCCAGACGACCTGCTTCTGGCTCATCGAGAGCCGATGCCAGCCCCGGGGCGGCGCCTCGGGAAGGGCACCGGGGCCGGCGGGAGCCGAGGAGAGGGAGGGCGACGCCGTGGCGGCGCCGGGATCGCTCGTTCGCGCCATCGTCGCTCTCCCTCCTCCGTGTCGCGGCGGCTCAGTTGCGCGCGTCGATCAGCGCCTGCTCGTCCGACGCAGCCTGATCGAGCGCGCCCGCCGGGGACTGGCCCTGGAGCAGGATGCGGTTCGTGGCGTCGATGATGAGCTGGCGCTGCGCCGCCTCGTCCACGAACAGCGTGGTGTGGGCGTAGTCGAGCCCGCGCAGGAACGGCCCGTAGATCGGGTCGGCGAGGTTCGTCTCGGTGAGGGCCACCTCGCGGCGGGCCGGGAGCTCGCCCACCGTCTCGAGCCAGATCTCCATCGCCTCGGGGGAGGAGATGTAGGCGAGGAACTTCTCGGCCGCCTCGAGCTCCTCGCCCTCGGCGGATGCGCCGATGCCGTTGGCGAAGTAGCTCGAGTAGTTCGAGCGCGTGCCGTCCGGTCCGGCGGGCAGCTCGGCGACGCCCCACTCGAAGGTCTCGATCGAGCGGAAGGCGCCGAGCCGGAAGGTGCCGTCGATCGTCATGGCGGCGAGGCCCGCGCGGAAGGCGGCCTGGCCCTCGTCCATGAAGCCGGCGGCACCCACGCCCTTCTCGAGCTGGAGGTTCGTGTACCACTCGAGCGCCGCCTGCCCGGCCTCACCGTCGTAGGTCACGGTGCGGTAGTCGTCGGTGTAGGGCGCGCCGCCGAACTGGCGCACGAGCACCTCGCGCCACCAATGGTGATCCTGCCCGGCCATGTCGAGCGTGGTGCCCGCCGAGATCATGTTGCCGGCGCCGTCGCGCTTCGTCGTCGCCTCGGCGGCGGCGACCCACTCGTCGAGCGTCTGCGGCGGGCTCTCCGGATCGAGGCCGGCCTCCTCGAAGAGGTTCTTGTTGTAGAACAGGGCGAGCGAGCGCACCGCGGTGGGCAGGCCGTAGTATTCGCCGTCGCGCTTCATGGCGGTGACGATCGGGAAGAACGCCTCCTCGATCTCGGCGTGCGGGAAGGCCTCCTGCGAGAGCGGCTGGAGGATGCCGCCGTCGACGAAGTTGTCGGTCCAGCCGTAGAACAGCTGCACCACGTCGGGGCCGCGCCCCGCGGCGTGGGCCGCGACGACGCGGGTCTGGTAGTCGGCGTAGGGGAAGGTGACGTGCTCGACCGTGATGCCGGGGTTGGCGGCCTCGAAATTCTCGATGAGCTGGTCCATCGCCTTGACGCGCGCATCGAACACGTACTGCCAGTACTCGATCTCGACCGCCTGGGCCGCATTGGCGGCGAAGAGGCCGACGCCGGCGAGGAGGCCGGCCTTCAGAAGGGTGGTGCGCATCTCGTCCTCCACGTGGACCGGCTTCGGCCGCACGGGCCCGCCGGGCTTTTCCCTCGTTCCGAGCGCGGCCGCGGGCCCGCTCGTCTCACAGGATCACAAGCCGGCTCGGCTCCTGTCAATAAAATAATCCACTTGAGTTATTGGATAGCGTGACGGATGCTGCGGGCGAGGAGCGTCGCGATGAGAGGCAGGCCGCAGGGCGGGAACCGGGTGGCGATCGGCAGCAATCCCGAGCGCAACCGCAGCCACAATCGCCGGGTCGTGCTCGACGTCGTGCGCGTGCACGGGCCGGTCGGCCGCACCCGCATCGCCGAGCTCGCGCGGCTGACGCCGCAGGCGGTGGCGAACATCGTCGAGGAGCTGGTCGCCGAGCGCTTCCTCGTCGAGGCCGGGCGCCTGCGCCGCGGCCGCGGCCAGCCGCCGATCCAGTTCGCGGTGAACCCGGACGGCCCGGTGACGATCGGCGTCGAGATCGCCGCCGACCACGTCACCACCGTGGCCCTCGACCTCGCCGGCGGCCTGCGTGGGCAGCGGGTGACGCCGCTCGCCGACACCATTCCCGATGTCGTGCTACCGCTCGTCGCGGCCGAGATCGCGGCGCTCGAGGCGACGCTCGCGGGTGCCGACGGGGCGGGCGAGAGCGCGATCCTGGGCGTGGGCGTGGTGATGCCTGGTCCCTTCGAGATCGAGGGCATGTCCTCGGTGGGGCCCACCACGCTGTCCGGCTGGGACGGGATCACGCCGGCGAAGGCGCTCGCGGAGGCGATCGGGCGCGTCGTCGTCGTCGAGAACGACGCGACCGCGGCCGCGGTGGGCGAGCGGCTGTTCGGCGCGGGCCGGCACCTGCAGACGTTCTGCCAGCTCTATTTCGGCGCCGGCCTCGGGCTCGGCATCATGCACGAAGGACGGCCCTACCGCGGCGCCTTCGGCAACGCCGGCGAGATCGGCCACGCGGTCGTGGCGCCGGGCGGGCGGCCCTGCCAGTGCGGGCAGCGCGGCTGCCTCGAGCAGTACGCCTCGCTCCAGGCCCTGCGCGAGCGCCTCGCCGCGGCGGGGATCGCCGCGCCCGATCCGGCGGCGCTGGCGCGGCTCCACGCCGCCGGCGACCCGACGCTCGCCGCCTGGATCGCCGAGGCGGCGGCGCATCTCGCGCCGATGATCGCCACGCTGGAGAACATCCTCGACCCCGAGACGATCGTCGTCGGCGGCGCGCTGCCCGACGCCCTCACCGATGCGCTCATCGCCGCGCTCGATCCGCTGCCGGTGTCGGTGGCGAGCCGGCGGGCTCGGGCGCTGCCGCGGGTCGTGCGCGGCCAGACCGGGCGGCTGACCGCTGCGCTCGGCGCCGCCTCGCTGCCGGTCTTCGACACGCTCACGCCCAAGCTCGATACCGCCAGCGCCGGCGCGCCCGTCGCCGCGCGCACGCCGCCTCCGCTCACGCCCCCACCGGAAGAAGGCCGCCTCCAGCCATGACGAGCGCATACGAACCGGACGCCCGCGAGCGCCTCGCGCGCGACCGCGCCGATCCCGCGATCCTGCGCCTGCACCGCCGCCTGTCGCGGCTCGGCTCGGTCGCGTCGCTGATGAACACCGGCGCGCATCCCGACGACGAGCAGTCCGGGCTCCTCGCCTTCCTGCGCTACGGGCTCGGCATGCGCATCGCCGTCGCCTGCTCGACCCGCGGCGAGGGCGGGCAGAACGCGCTCGGGCCCGAGCGCGTCGGCGCGCTCGCCGTGCTGCGCACCCGCGAGATGGAGGAGGCAGCCCGCGCGCTCGACGCCGATGTCCTCTGGCTCGGCCACGGGCCGGGCGACCCGGTCCACGATTTCGGCTTCTCCAAGAACGGCGAGGACACGCTCGCGCGCTGGGGCGAGGAGCGGATCGTCGAGCGGCTGGTGCGCGCGTATCGACAGTGGCGCCCCGACATCGTGCTGCCCACATTCCTCGATGTGCCGGGCCAGCACGGCCACCACCGTGCCATGACCCGCGCGGCGCTCGCCGCGATCCCGCTCGCCGCGGACGGCGACGCCTATCCGGAGCACGTGCTCGAGGGGCTCGCCCCCTGGCGCGTCGGGAAGGCCTATCTCCCCGCCTGGTCGGGCGGCGGGGACACCTACGACGACGAGACGCCCCCGCCCGAGGCGACGCTCGCGATCGCCATCCCCGGTCGCGAGCCGATCAGCGGCGCGGACTACGACCGGATCGGGGAATACTCCCGCTTCTACCATGCGAGCCAGGGCATGGGCGCCTGGCGCGAGACTCCCCGGCGCGCCTTCGCGCTCCACCTCGTCGACGGTCCCGGCGGCCGGGGCGGGCGCGAGACGCATCTCCTCCAGGGCCTGCCGGCGACGCTCGCCGACCTCGCCCCGCTCGCCGGATCGGACGCCGCCGCCCGCGACCTCGTCGCGGCTCAATACGCGGTGGACGCGGCGCGCGCCGCCTTCCCGCACCGCGGGCGGATCGGCGAGGCGCTCGCCGCGGCGGCGGATGCGCTCGACCGCGCGGGAGCCGCGGCGGACGCCGGGTTCGTCGCGCTCCACGGCCACCGCCTCGCCCGTACCGCCGATGCGCTCGACGCCGCCCTCGTCGAGGCCAGCGGCCTCGACGTCCGCGCGCAGGCCCGACCGACGCGCCTCGCGCCGGGGGAGGGCGGGACGCTCCACGTGCGCATCGCCGAGCGCGGTGCGGCCGCCGAGCCGTCGGTCACGGTGGAGACGCCGCCGGGCCTCGACGCCGTTCGCCACGACGAGGCCGCCGACGACGTCGTTCGCTTCGCGCTCGCGGCCGCGGCCGACGCGCCGCTCTCGCCGCTGTATCCGCCCGCCTGGGACGCCCTCGGCGGCAACGGCCCGCTCGTCCCCATCGTCGAGGCGACGATCGGCGGGCGCCTCGTGCGGGTGCGGCTCGATCTCGATGCGCCCTTCGCGATCGCGCCCGGCGCCTCCGTAGCGCTCTCGCCGGACGCCGTCGTCGCGCCGCTCGGCGACCCGCGCCGGGCCTGGACGCTCTCCGCCGAGGGCCCAGAGATCGCGCTCGACGCGCCCGACGGGTTTCGCGTGTCCGGCGGGGAGGGGCGCTGGCGCGTCGAGGCGACGGGCGCGCTCGCGCCGGGCCTCCACGTCTTCCCCGCCCGCGGCGAGGCCGGCCCCGCCTGGCGCGTGATCCCGATCCGCTACCCGCACGTCGGCGCGACGGCCTATCGTGAGCCGGCTCAGTTCCGGCTGCTCGCCGTCGACCTGACGCTCCCCGAAGGTGCCCGGGTCGGCTATGTCGGCGGCGGCGCGGACCGTGTCGGCACCTGGCTCGAGCGCATGGGGCTCGACGTCGTCGCGCTCTCGGCGGCGGACCTCGCGGGCGATCTCGCGCGGTTCACGACGATCGTGGTCGGTATCTTCGCCTTCGGGCTGCGTCCGGACCTCGCGGCCGCGACGGCGCGGCTGCATGCGTTCGTGGAGCGCGGCGGGCATCTCGTGACGCTCTATCATCGCCCGAGCGACGGCTGGGACCCGGCGGCGACCCCGCCGCGCCGGCTCGCCATCGGTTCGCCCTCGCTGCGCTGGCGGGTGACGAACCCGGCGGCGCCGGTCACGGTGCTCGCCCCCGAGCACCCGCTGCTCGCCGGCCCCAACCGCATCGGCGAGGCCGACTGGGAGGGCTGGGACAAGGAGCGCGGGCTCTACTTCGCCGCCGAGCGCGACGACGCCTACGAGCCGCTGCTGGCCATGAGCGATCCCGGCGAGGCGCCGCTCGACGGCGCGCTCGTGTCGGCGCGGATCGGGCGCGGGCGGCACACCCACACGAGCCTCGTCCTGCACCACCAGCTCGACCGGCTCGTGCCCGGCGCCTTTCGGCTGATGGCGAACCTCGTCCAGCCGGCGGCGTGACGCCATGCCTGACTCGAAGCCGGAACCGATCCCGAGCCTCGCGCGGGAGGACGCGGACGACACCCGCGCGGGCATCGCCTGGCTCCTCGCCGACATGACGCTCGTGTCCGTCATGGCGGCGATCGTCAAGGCGCAGGGCGTGACCTACCCGGCGGTGCAGCTCGTCTTCCTGCGCGCGGTGATCGGGCTCCTCGCCATCGCGCCGCTGGTCTGGCGGCACCGGGCCGAGGTGATCGGGACGCGTCGGGCGGGGCGGCACGTGCTGCGTGTCGCCTGCAACGCGATCGCGCTCACCGGCAACTTCGCGGCGCTCGCCGCGCTGCCGCTCGCGCTCGTCACCGCGATCGGCTTCACCCGCCCGCTGGTGGCGATGGCGCTGTCCGTGGCGCTGCTCGGCGAGCGGGTCGCGCGCACGCGCTGGCTCCACGCGGCGGCCGCGCTGGCGGCTGTCCTCGTCATGGTCGCGCCGAGCGGGGCCGTGTGGAACGTCGGGCTCCTCGCGGCCGCGGCTTCCGTCCTGTTCGGATCGCTCGCGGCGGTGCAGACGCGGGCGCTGCGTGCCGAGAGCCCGACCGTCATGATGGTGTTCTACACGCTCGGCCTCGCCGTGCTCACCGCCCCCTTCGCGGCGTTCTCCTGGGTCGCGGTCGCGGCCGACGACGTCCCTGCGATCCTGTGCGCGGGGCTGCTGGCGCAGGCGGGGCAATATTGCTTCCTGCGCGCCTACCGCGCCGCACCGGCGAGCGTGCTCGCGCCCGTCGGCTATCTCTCGATCGTCTTCGCCGCCGCGACGGGCTTCGTCGTCTTCGGCGAGCGGCCGAGCTGGACCATGGTCGCGGGCGCGGCGTTGATCGTCGTCATCCTGCACCGCGACGCCCGCGCCGCCCGTCTCGGGGCGAGATCCGAGGAGGGTACGCGATGGAAAGCCTGATGCTGCGCGAGACGAAGGAGGCGGCCGCCGTCGTCGCCCGCGCGCTCGCCGCCGAGCGCGATACGCTGGCGCGGCTCGGCCGGCGCATCGCCGTCCGGCCGCCGCCGGTGATCACCACGGCGGCGCGGGGCTCCTCGGACAACGCGGCCGGCGTCTTCGAGTACCTGTGCGAGATCGCGCTCGGCATCCCCGTCGCCTCGATCGGCCCCTCGGTGGCGTCCGCCTACGGGGCGCGGCTGCGGCTCGAGGGGGCCTTGCACGTCTCGGTGTCGCAATCGGGCGCGAGCCCGGACATCCTGGCGCTGCAGGAGGCCGCGCGCGCCGGCGGCGCGCTGACGGTGGCGCTCGTCAACGAGACCGCCTCCCCGCTCGCCGCCGCCGCCGACGTGGTGATCCCGCTCCACGCGGGGCCGGAGCGCAGCGTCGCCGCCACCAAGACCTGCCTCGCCTCGGCCGCGCTCCTCGCCGCGCTCGTCGCCGAGGCGGCGGACGACGCCGGCCTGCGCGCGGGCCTCGACGCCCTGCCCGACGCGCTCGCGGAAGCGGTGGCCGGCGAAACGAGCGAGGGCGACGCGGCCGCCCTCGTCGACGCGCTCGCGGATGCGCGATCGCTCTTCGTCGTAGGCCGCGGGCCGGGCTTCGCGGTGGCTCGGGAGGCGGCGCTCAAGGCCAAGGAGACGGCGGCGCTCCACGCGGAGGCGCTCTCCCTCGCCGAGGTCCAGCACGGCCCCCGCCAGATCGTCGGCGAGGGTTTTCCCGTCCTCGCCTTCGTGCCGGACGACGCCGCCCGCGAGACGAGCCTCGCGACGCTGGATGCCCTCGCCGCGCAGGGTGGCCGCCCGCTGGTGATCGGGACCGGCCGCCTGCCCTTCGCCGGGCTCCGCACCGCGACGACCGGCACGCCGCTGCTCGATCCGCTGCTCGGACTCGCCGCCTTCTACCGCGTGATCGAGGCCGTCGCCCGTCGGCGCGGGCACGATCCGGACGCGCCGGCGCACCTGAGCAAGGTGACGCGCACCCGCTGACGGCGCGCGGGGCTCCGGCGGTTCAGCCCCGCGGGGCGGGGCCGCCGCTGGATCGCGACCCGCGGCGGAAGCGCTCGAGCGCCCCGAGCGCGAAGGCGAGCGTCGCTTCGTCCGAGAAGACGCCGTCCGTCACCTTCGCGTTGGTGTGGGGCACGACGATCTCCTGGTGGGGGAAGACCTCGGCGAGCATGCCGTCGAGCACGTACTTGAGATGCGCCTGCGCCCGCACGCCCCCCAGCGCGCCGCCCGAGACGGATGCAACGAGGACGGGCTTGCCGGCGAAGACCGAGCGGTAGGACGGGCGCGAGGCCCAGTCGATGGCGTTCTTGAGCACGCCGGGGATGGAATAATTGTACTCCGGCGTGACGATCACGAGCCCGTCGGCGGTGCGGATCGCCTCGATCAGCCCCGCGACCGGCGCCCCGCCGTCGATGTCCGCATCGTAGTGCGGCAGCGCCCGGATGTCGGCGCGCGCCCGCTCGACGCCCTCCGGGAGCCGCGCGAACAGGGCCTCCAGGAAGGCGGTGGAGGAAGAGGCGCGCCGGAGGCTGCCGGAGAGGCCGAGGAGACGCATGGGGGGTCGATCTCACAGGTAGGCGAGCCAGGTGGCGATCGCGGGGAAGGCGATGAGGACGCCGAGGGTCAGGACCATCGCGACGACGAAGGGCAGCGCGCCGCGGAAGATATCGCCCACGCTCAGGTCCGGATCGTTCATGGCGGACTTGATCGTGTAGACCGACAGCCCGAAGGGCGGGGTGAGGAGGCCGATCTCGACGGCGACGACGGTCAGCACGCCGAACCAGACGAGGTCGAACCCCGCCGCCTGCACGACCGGCAGCGCGATCGGCAGGAGGATGAGCATGATCGAGATCGAATCGATGATGCAGCCGAGCAGGATCACCACGAGGAGGAAGACGATCAGGAACCCGTAAGGCCCGAGCGGCCCCGACAGCAGCACGTCGGCGAGCGCCGCCGGCAGGCCCGACATCGCCAGCATGCGGCTGAAGAAGGTCGCCGCCATGATCAGGAACAGCACCGCGACGGTGATCTGCCCGGTCTCGACGAGGAGCCGCCAGAAACCGCTCGGGCTGAGCGAGCGGCGCGCGAGCGCGATCACGAGCGCGCCGAGCGCGCCCACGGCGCCGGCCTCTGTGGGGTTGAGGAAGCCGCCGTAGAGGCCGCCGAGCACGAGGACGACGAGGACGACGATCGGCACGCTCTTGGCGACGATCCGCCCGGCGCCGAGGCGCTCGTCGGTGGCGGTGTCGGCGCCGCCGGAGAAGACGAAGCCCGGTCGGAAGGTGGCGAGCAGGAAGATCGTCACGGAGAACACGCCCGCGAGCAGCAGGCCCGGCAGGATGCCGGCGAGGAACATGCGCCCGACCGATTCCTCCGCGAGCACCGCGTAGACGATCATCAACAGAGACGGCGGGATCAGCATGCCGAGCACGGACGAGCCCGCGACGACGCCGGTGGCGAAGGTCTTGGTATAGCCGTGGCGGGTCATCTCCGGCACGGCGACGCGGCTGAAGACCGAGGCCGAGGCGATCGACACGCCGGTGATCGCCGCGAACACGGCGTTGGCGAACACGGTCGCCACGCCGAGCCCCGCGCGCAGGCGCCGCAGCGCCTGCTGGAAGACGTCGAACGTGTCCTTGCCGACGCCCGAGATCGTGACGAGCAGCCCCATCAGCACGAACAGCGGCACGACGGCGAAGAGGTACTCGCGCAGCGCGTCGTTGGCGACGGCGCCCGCCATGCGCAGCGCCACGCCCTCGTTGCGGATCGCGGCGACGCCGGCGAAGGAGACGAGCAGCATGCCGACCCCGATCGGCATGCCGATCCAGATCAGCCCGATCAGCGCCACGATGGCGGCGGTCCCGATCTCGACCCCGCTCATGACGCGCTCTCCTCGCGCGGCGCCGCGACGGCGCGCAGCGCCTCCACGACCTGGATGGCGAACTGGATCGCCGAGACGGCGAGGCCGAGGACGATCAGCACCCGGAACGGCCAGGTGGGCGCCGTCATCACGCCGGTGACACCGATGAACTGCCCCGAGCGCAGGTCGCGCTCCAGGATGGAGATCGTCGACCAGGCGAGCGCGGCGAGCGCCGCCGCGCCGACGAGGTCGAACGCGGCGGACAGCGCCGCGCCGAGCCGCGGCCGGCTCGCCCTGAGCGCGCCGAACACGAGCTCGGTGCGGGCCAGCCGGTCGTGGCGGATCGCCGCCGCGAGCTGGAGGTAGACGATCATCACCAGCGTCAGCGCGCCGAGCTCGGAGACGAGCGGGAGCGAGGCCCCGAGCAGGTTGCGCGCGACGACGTCGCTGCAGATGATGATCATCAGGACGCCGATGAGGAGCGTCCCCACCGCGGCGAGCCCGTCCACGAGCGCGTTCCAGGCGCGCCGTGTCGCGTGCATGGTCATGAGCGCCCGCCGTCCGCGCTCACTCGACCCGGTCCCAGTCGCGCGCCGGCGTCTCGCCACGCGCGCGCAGGCCCTCCATGTAGGCCGTGAGGAACGCGCGGCCCGGAAGCCCGCGCGCCTCGGCGGCCTGCGCCCACTCGCCGGCGAGGTCGGGCAGCGCCTCGACCCAGCGCTGGCGCTCGGCCGGGTCCATCGGCGTCAGCGTGACCGGCGGGTCCTGCGTCGCGCCGATCTCGACCATGCGCTGGAGCGCGACCTCGTGGCGCTCCATCAGGTCCTGCGCATGCGCCTTCGAGTAGAAGTCCCCGGCCTCGAGCAGCGCCTGCTGCACGGGCTCGGGCAGGCCGTCCCAGGTGTCGCGGTTGATGGCGAGGCCGCCGGAGAACACGACGCCCATGTCGACGCGGGTGATGTAGGGCGCCACCTCGTAGAGCTTCGCGGGCAGGACGCCCATGGCGAGCGAGAGCACGCCGTCGGAGACGCCGGTCTGGATGTCCGTGTAGAACGTCGTCAGCGCGCCGTCGACGGCGTTGGCGCCCGTTCCGCGCAGCCAGGTGCCGAGCACGCCCGGCGCGGAAATCTTCATGCCCTGGAGGTCGTCCAGGCTGTCGATCGGCTGCTTGGTGTAGAGGTCGTAGCTGTCGGCGCCGGTCGCGCCGAGGAAGACGAGGTTGTACTGCTCCCACTCGTTGCGGAACTCCGGAACGGACTCGTAGAGCTCCATCATCGTCTCGAGCTGGACGGGCACGTCGTTCGTCGAGAACGGCGTGTAGCCGGTCACCTGGCTGAGCGGCATCTTGGCGCCCTCGAGGTAGGAGAACACCCAGCCGATGTCGGTGATGCCCTGCTCGACCGAGGTGAGCGTCGCGTTCGCCTTGTAGAGCGTGCCGCCGAAGGCCTCGTTCCAGGCGATCTCGTAGTCGCCCGCCTCGGCGAGGATGCGGTCGACCTCCGTCATGAAATGGGTCTGGATCATGCCGATCCAGGGGATCGTGGTCGGGTGGCTCGAGGCGACGGTCAGGTCGATCGTCTCCTGGGCCTGCGCCGCGAGCGGCGCGAGCATGGTCCCGGCGAGCGCCAGGCCGGCGATGGTCTTCCTCATTGGCGTGTCCTCCCTCTTTCGTTCTTCAGGTGAGCGTCAGCCGCCGGCTGGAGAGGTCCAGCCGGATGCCGAGCGAGCCTTCGTTGATCATCCAGGGCCGCACCGCGAAGCGGCGCGCGCCCGAGGCGTGCATGGGATCGCGCTCGGCGATGGCGATCGCGGCGGCGCGGCTCTCGGCGCGCAGGATCACGAGCCCCTCGCCCCGCCACTCCGTCTGGTCGTCGCTCCAGAGCGGACCGGCAGCGAAGAGCACGCCCTCGCGCTCCAGCGCGACCTGGAAGGCGAGATGCTCCTCCAGCCCGGCGAGGACGGGGCCGAGCCCGTTCGTCGGGATCGTCGTGACGGCGTAGAGCTGCATCTGCAGCATGGCCGCGCTCGCCGCCTTCACCTCGGCGACGGGGAGTGCGTCGGGGGCCTTCGTCTCGCTCATGGCACTCTCCTGGCGGTCAGGCCGTGCGTCGGCGCGCGACGGCCTCGGCGACCTCCGCGCGGATCTCGGCGCCGTGCTCGTCCAGCGTCGGCGGCGGGCGCACGTCGCGGTCGACGGCGCCGTCGAAGCCGTAGGGCGGGCGCACGGTGGTGAAGGTGCCCATCTGCGGATGCTCGGCGGTGACGGCGAGGGCGAGGTGCTTCGCCTGCGGGTCCTCCAGCGCCTCGTTCGAGTCGTAGGCGGGCGAATGCGGCACCTCGGCCGCGAGCAGCCGCGCGCACCAGTCGTCGCGGGTGGCGGTCTTGAAGACGGGTGTGAGGATCTCGATCAGCGCGTCCTGATGGCGGATGCGCTCGAGCCGCTCGGCGAAGCGAGGGTCCTCCGCGAGCGCCGTCTGGCCCGTGGCCTCGAGCAGGCCGTTCCAGAACTTGGTCGGCGAGGAGAGGTGGATCGCGACCCACTTCCCGTCCGCGCATTCGAACGTGTAGGACTGCGACACGACGGGGCGCGACAGCGGGCCCATGATCTCGCCCACGCTGAAATAGTGCGTGAAGCTGTCGAGGTTGAAGTGCGTCATCGCCTCGAGCATCGAGACGTCGAGCCGGCGTCCGACGCCCGTCCCGGCGCGCTCCACCAGCGCTGCCAGGATGCCGAGCGCGGCGTATTGCCCCGTGACGGCGTCGGCGATCGCCGGGCCGATGACCCGCGGGTTCGTCGGCGGGGTGACGAGCCGCAGATACCCGCTCGCGGCCTGGGCGACGGTGTCGTAGGCCGGGCGGTCGCGCGCCGGCCCGCTCGTGCCGAAGCCGGAGATGGCGCAGTAGACGAGGCGCGGGTTGAGCGCGCGCAGCTCCGCCTCGCCCGCACCCAGCTTCTCGGCGACGCCGGGGCGGAAGTTCTGGATGAAGACGTCGGCGCCGCGCACGAGCTCGTGGAAGACCGCGAGGTCGTCCGGGTTCTTGGTGTCGAGCGCGATCGAGCGCTTGTTCCTGTTGTAGGTCTGGTAGTGCGGCGAGTAGAGCCCGCCCTTGAAGGCGCGGAACGGGTCGCCCTCGCCGGGGCGCTCGACCTTGACGACGTCGGCGCCCAGGTCGCCGAGCTGCATCGCGGCGGCGGGCCCGGTGATGTAGGTCCCCATCTCGACGACGCGGATGTCGCGCAGGATCTTGACCATCAGGCGTCTCCCGATGCCGCGGCGCCCGCGGGCGCGCCGTCGTAGGAGATCGCCTGGTCCGCCGCGTGGGACATGATGAAGCCGATCGAGCGGCGGCTCTCCTCGAGGAGATGCGCGGCGAGCCCGCCGGCGCGCGCCAGGAGCGGCACCGCCTTCAGCGCTTCCACCGGCCAGCCGGCGTCGAGTATCACCGCGGGAATGGCGCCCGAGATGTTGATCGGCAGCGGCCGGTCCATGATGCCGGGCCCCACGCGACCGAGCGCCCGCAGCGCACCGACGTGCGGACCCGCGACGCCGAGCTCGTCGGCGATGGCGAGGAGCCGGTCCGCGCGCGGATCGCCGGCATTGTGCTGCGGATGACCGAGGCCGGGCACCTTGCGGCGCTTCGCCTTCAGCTCCTCGACGCTGGCGCGCGCGGCGGCCTCGATCGAGCCGGCCTGCTCGGCGGCCTCGACGATCTCGACGAGGTAGCGTCCGGCGACCTCCGAGGAGCCGGCGACGACGCTGCCCATGCCGAGCAGCCCCGCGGCCATGGCGCCCTGCCAGGCCTCCGGCGCGGCGGCGAGCGTCATCCGCGCCGCCTGCACGCTCGGTACCAGGCCGTGCTCGGCGATGGAGACGAGGCAGGCGTCGAGCATCGCCTTCTGCGCGGGGGTCGGCCGAGCGCCGGTGACGAGGAGCCAGAAGTAATCGGTGAAGTCGATGTGGCCGATCAGCTCGCCGCAGAGGTCGTGCCCGCGCACGGTGATGCTCGCCGCGTCCGACGTGGCGATGGCCGTGAAGGCCTGATCCTGTTTCCCGATCCGCATGCTGGCTCCACTTATTTTCGCTGAGCGAAAGTTTTTTCTCTTGTCGGAGATTATTGCGCGTTCTAGTCTCTGGTCAACCCGGAAAATCGCGGCAGGCTATGCTGCGCTGCGGGAGTGACGAACGCTCGGGAGCGGAGGAGACGGATGCGCGACGTCAATCAATACACGGTGACGGAGGCCGTGAAGGCTTCCTTCAAGGCTCCGGAGGGAACCCGCTTCAAGTTCCTGCTGGACACGTTCATCGAGCACCTGCACGACTACACGCGCGAGGTGAACCTCACCCAGGACGAGTGGATCGGGATCCTCAACTTCCTCTACGATTGCGGAAAGATCTCGACGCCCGAGCGCCACGAATTCATCCTGCTCTCGGACGTGCTCGGCTTTTCGGCGCTGGTCGACATGATCAACACACGCGGCGGCGCGACCGAGGGCTCGAACCTCGGGCCGTTCTACCTCGACGACGCACCGGAGCTGCGGCTCGGAGGCGATCTCGGCCGCGGGCGCGAGGGCGTGTGCGTGCTGGTCCACGGCAAGGTGCGCGACACGCTGGGCAATCCCCTGCCCGGCGCCGTCGTCGACACCTGGCAGGCGGATTCCTCGGGCACCTACCCGATCCAGGAGCAGGAGCGCGGCCAGGACAAGTACGACCTGCGCGGCAAGCTCACCGCCGACGAGAGCGGCGCGTACTACTACACGACCGTGCTCCCGAAGCCCTACACGGTGCCCTACGACGGCCCCGTCGGCCGGCTCCTGCGCGCCGGCGAGCGCCACGCCTGGCGCGCCGCGCACGTGCACTTCATCGTGCGCGCCGCGCGCATGCGCGCGATCACGACGGAAGTGTTCTTCGAGAACACGGAATATCTCGACAACGACGCCGTTTTCGGTGTGCGAAAATCCTTGATCGCCAAGGTCGAACCTGTCAGGAAGTCGGACGTGTTCGACTACGATCTCGAGCGCCGTCCGGACGCGAAGTTCGTCTTCGACTTCGTGCTCGCGCCGGAGGGCTGAGGGAGATGACCGCCCTGAGCGTCCCCGTCGACGAGGAGGAGAGGCCCTCGGAGTTCGTCGAGGCCCTCGCGCGCGGCCTCGCCGTGCTCGAGTGCTTCGACGGCACCCACCTCGAGATGACGCTCTCCGAGGTCGCCCAGCGCGTCGGCACCTCTCCGGCGGCGGCGCGGCGCAGCCTGATCACGCTGGCGGCGCTGGGTTACGTCGGGCAGTCGGGCAAGCGCTTCCACCTCACGCCGAAGGTCATGAGCCTGGGCTCCGCCTTCTACTTCTCGGCGCGCATGGACGAGATCCTGCTGCCGGAGCTGCGCCACGTGGTGGAGACGTTCGGGGACGCGTCGTCGGTCGCGACGCTCGACGGGCACGACGTCATCTACGTCGCACATTTTTCCGTGCAGCGGGCGCGCCGGGCGAGCGCGGTGGTGGGCGCGCGGTATCCCGCGCACGCGACGTCGCTCGGCCGCGTGCTGCTCGCCGCCCTGCCGGACCCGGAGCTCGACCGCTACTTCGAGACCGTGCGGCCGGTGCCGCTGACCTCGAAGACGGTGACGAACCGCGAGGAGCTGCGCCGCCTCGTCTACAAGGTGCGCGAGCTCGGCTACGCCACGACTGTGGATCAGCTCGACTACGGCATCACCGCGCTCGCGGTGCCGATCCGCCACGGCGGGGCGACGATCGCCGCGCTCAACTCGTCGGGCTACAGCGGCCTCGTGACGGCGGACCAGCTCGTCGCCGGGCGCCTGCCCGAGCTGCGCATGGCGGCCTCGCGGCTCGCCGAGGCGACCGCGCGCTTCCCCGTCCTCGCCTCCGTCCTGAAGGGACGCTGACCGTCCCAGCGCAGGCGATCCGCCCCGCGCACGGTCGTCATTCGTATTCGCTTACCGAAAAAATCTCCGCCAGCAGAAAGAGGAGACGCTGCCATGTGCAAGCTGTGCGAGGAGGCCGCCGCCCGCGCCGCCGCCGAGAGCGCCACCGAGACCTCCCCCGAGCCCGTCGGCGCGACGCGCCGCGACCTTCTCGTGACCACCGTCGCCGCCGGCGCCGGCATCGGCCTCGCCGGGACGCCCGCCGCCGCCCAGCCCGAGACCGACGGTCCGCCGGACGGCATGGGCGGTGCCGGACGCCGCGTGCTGATCAAGGGCGGGTACGTGCTCTCGATGGACCCTACCGTCGGCGACTTCGCGCCGGGCGACGTGCTCCTCGAGGGCGCGCGCATCGTCGCGGTCGGCCCGAGCCTCGAGGCCGCCGACGCCGCCGTGATCGACGCGTCGGGCATGATCGTGATGCCGGGCTTCATCGACACGCACCACCACCAGTTCGAGACGGCGCTGCGCAGCTTCCTCGCCGACGGCATCCTCGTCAACGACGCGCGACCGGCGAACGCCATCAACTACTACGACACGGTCCTGCAGACGTTCGCGCCGATATACCGGCCGCAGGACGTCTACATCAACGAGCTCTACGGCTCGCTCGCCCAGATCGACGCCGGCGTCACCACCGTCATGGACGTGAGCCAGATCCATCATTCGCCCGAGCATTCGGACGCCGCCATCGAGGCGCTGCGCGACGCCGGCCGGCGCGCCGTCTTCGGCTATTTCGAGGGCTGGGGCGAGCGCGCCCGCTACCCGCAGGACGCGCGGCGCATCAAGGAGCGCTGGTTCGCCTCGGACGACCAGCTCCTCAGCATGGTGATGGGCGGGGAGATCTACATCCCCGGCTGGGAGGCCGCCTGGGCGCTCGGGCGCGAGCTCGGCCTGCCGATCGCGCTGCACGTCGTGGGCACCTTCGGCATGCAGCCGACCTTCGACGAGCTCGGCGCGGCGGGCATGTTCGGCGACGACAACATCTTCATCCACATGACCGGCATGAGCGAGGCCGGCTGGCGCTGGGCGGCGGACGCGGGGGCGCACGTCTCCCTCTCCGTGCCGATCGAGATGCAGATGCGCCACGGCACACCGCCGACCCAGACCGCGCTCGATCTCGGCATGCAGCCCTCGCTCTCGACCGACGTCGAGTGCACGATGACGGCGGACATGTTCACCCAGATGCGCAGCGTCATGACGCTCCAGCGCATGTTCGCGAACGCCAAGGCGCTGGCGGGAGAGGACTACCCGACGCTCCTCACCTCCCGCGACGCGATCCGCTTCGCCACGATCGAGGGCGCGCGCGGCCTCAAGCTCGATGGGAAGACCGGCTCCCTCACCCCGGGCAAGGAGGCCGACATCGTGCTCCTCGACGCCCGCGCCATCAACGTCGCGCCGCTCAACCACGTGCCCGGCGCCGTGGTCACGCTGATGGAGCGCTCGAACGTCGACACGGTGCTGGTGGCGGGGGTGCCGCGCAAGTGGCGCGGGCGCCTCCTCGGCCACGACCTCGACCGGCTGCGCGGCGAGCTCGAGGCGAGCCGCGACTGGCTGTTCGAGACCGCGGGGGTGGAGCGCGACCTCTTCCGCGCCTGACGCCTCGCCCGCGCGGGAAAACGAGAGCGGGCCCGCGCGCCGTCGGCCGCGGGCCCGTTCCACGTGTCGGATCCTCACGCGGCGCGGATGCCGTCGAGGAAGCCGCGCAGCTCCTCGCGCAGCACGTTGGCGTCGCGCGAGAGCTGGTTCGCCGCCGAGAGGACCTGCGCCGAGGCGCTGCCGGTCTGGGCGGCGGCCTCGCGCACGTGGACGATCGTGCCGGTGACGTGCCCCGTGCCCTGCGCCGCCTCGCTGACGTTGCGGGCGATCTCGCCGGTCGCCGCCTGCTGCTCCTCGACGGCGGATGCCACGGCGGTGGCGATCTGGTTCATCTCGCCGATGATCGCGCCGATGCCCTCGATGGCGCCGACGGCGCGGCCGGTCGTGGTCTGGATCTGCGCGATCTGCTGGGTGATTTCGTCGGCCGCCTTGCCGGTCTGGTCGGCGAGCGACTTCACCTCCGCCGCGACGACCGCGAAGCCCTTGCCGGCCTCGCCGGCGCGCGCCGCCTCGATGGTCGCGTTCAGCGCGAGCAGGTTGGTCTGGCCGGCGATCTCGCTGATCATGCCGATGACGTCGCCGATCCGCCGGGCGGCGTCGGAAAGCTCCTGCACGAGCGCGTTGGTGCGCCGCGCCTCCTCGACGGCGCTCGCGGACCTCGCCGCCGACTGCGACACCTGCCCGCCGATCTCGCCCGCGGAGGCCGCGAGCTCCTCGGTGGCGGAGGCGACCGCCTGGACGTTGGCGGAGGTCTGCTCGGCCGCCGAGGCGACGGCGGAGGACTGCTCGTTCGTGGTCTTCGCGGTGGCCGACATCGACCGCGCAGTCGCCTCCATCTCGGTCGCGGCGTCCGACAGGGAAAGCACGAGCCCGCCGAGCTTCGCCTCGAAGGCGTCGGCCATGGCGCGGCTCGCCCGGCGCTTCTCCTCCGCCGCCTGGGCGTCGCGCTCGCGCGCGGCCTCCTCCATGGCGCGATTCTCGGCGAGCGCGTCGCGGAAGACGCCGAGCGCGCCCGCCATGGCACCGATCTCGTCGCCACGCCCGCGGCCGGGAATGTCGGCCGAGAGGTCGCCGCCGGCAATGGCGCGCATCGCCTCGGTCATGCCCGAGATCGGCCGGGCGATGGCGCGCCCGAGCAGGATCGCGATCGCGATGCCCACGAGGATGGCGATCGACGTTACCACGATGGCCAGCATCTCGGCGGCGTACAGCCCCGCCTCGATCTGCGGCCCGATGCGCTCGCGGATCTCGTCGAGCGCGGCGTCCGCCTGCGCCATCGGCGGTATGGCGGCACGGCCGAGATCGCGCAGCCGCGCGTAGGCCTCCGTCTCGCCCGGGGGCGCATCGCGCACGCTCTCGAAGTGCGCCTGATAGGCGACGAGGCCGGCCTCGAGGCCCTGGATCAGCCCGCTCAGCTCGTCGGTCTCGACGATCGCCTGGGCGCGCCGGTAGGCCTCGCGCGCCGCCGCGAAGTGCTCGTCGACGAGCGCGACGTGCGCGGCGTCCCCGGTGAGCAGGAAGCTCTCGGCGGAGACGCGCGAGGCGTGCATCTCCTCCTGCATCTCCGCGATGCTCGCCGACACGCGCGAGACCTCGGCGTAGGTGTGGAAGTCGCTCCCGGCCTCGAAGAGCGCCCAGGTGGTCTTCGCGGCGACGCCGCCGAGCGCGACGAGCACGAGCGCGAAGGCGCCCGCGATCTTCGCGCGCAGGGAGAGGTTGGGGAGGAACCCGAGCATGCTGGTCTCCGAAGGAAGGGGGAGCAAACGCTGGTGGGAGCGGGCGTGGCCCGCGGATCCAAGATGCGTGGCAGAGCGCTCACGGCGGCCTTTTCGTGTACGCGAGCGCACTTTCTGCCGGAGGGGAATATGCTGGGCGATTAGTTTATTGGGTCTTAATTCCAGAATATTTCTCTGCACCTTATTTATTCTCGAAAGTATATGTTTAACCTTAAAGAGTGTGAAGTGAATATGTACGTCCCTAGATAGCCGTAGACGAGTACGCGTGTCTGCATAGCCGGTCTAATTCGCTCTGCGAAACAGTGGGGTGTCGATCCGGCCCGCGAATCAGCTGACCGCGGAACACGGAATCTGGACGAACATATGTATTTCTCCCAGGGTGCTTGCGCTGGCGAGTTCAAATTTTTAATTACTGTAGCGTACATACAAGACCGCAACCCGTCATCATCGCTTCCTTGACGTTCGACGAGGCGGGGGGCTACGTTCCGGCATGCGTCCGCGCCGGCCGTCCCGCGCCGGTGACTGGGAAGGTGCCGTGGCAGACGAGGCAGCAGCGCCTGCGAGGATCGGGAGCCGCCTCCTCGCGGCCCTCCCGGAGGGTGCCCGCGTCGCGATCTTCGCCCACGCGCAGCGTTACCGCATCGAGGTGGGCGAGAGCGTCTACGATGTAGGCGACCGTTTCACCCATTCCGTCTTCGTCGAGACCGGTGTCGTCTCCGAGATGACCGTGCTCGCCGATGGGCGCATGGCGGAATCGGGGACGATCGGCAACGAGAGCACCATCGGCGCGTCGAGCCTGCTGATGCGCCAGGTCGCGACTCGCGCCTACGTCGTGCGGGTCGCCGGCACCGCGATCTTCGTGCCGCTCGTGCGGCTCGACGCCGCGATCCGAACGAACTTCGACGCGCGCAACGTCTACATGAAGCTCTCCCAGGCGATGCAGGACGCCGCGCTCCAGATCGCCGCCTGCAACGCGGTGCACACGATCGAGCAGCGCACGGCACGCTGGCTGCTCCAGGCGCACGACCGCATCGAGGGCGACGCGCTCTTCCTCAAGCAGTCGACGCTGGCGGAGGCGCTGGGCGCCCGGCGGGCGACGATCAGCGAGATCTGCAGCGCTTTCGCCGAAGCCGGCGCGATCGTGTACGCGCGCGGACACATGCAGATCCGCGACCGTGCGGCGCTGCAGCGCTTCTCCTGCGAGTGCCACGGCGTGATCAAGCGCGGTTTCGACGAGGCGCTGGGCCCGCCCCGAGCGGATCTGCCGTAACGGCTTGCCCAGGGAAGCTCGCTAGACATTCAGAAGGCATGTTGCGGAAGCCGGCGGTCATCGTGCATATGCTCGATCGACCACCAGCCAGCCGGCCCGCGATGCTCGCCGAAGACCTCGTCGCCATCCTGTCCCAGAAGCTCTCCACGGCGGTGCTCGTCACCGGCCCAGACCTCGCGCCGCCCGGCCCGACGATCCGCTTCGCCAACCGCGCCTTCCTCGCGCTCACCGGCTACACGGCCGACGAGCTCGTCGGCCGTGACCCGCGCGTGCTGCAGGGGCCCGGCACGAGCCGCGTGGCGCTCGCCGCCTTCTCCCGGGCGCTGCGGGAGGAGGGGAGCTTCCACGGCGTGGTGACCAACCACCGGCGCGGCGGCGAGCCGTACCTGTGCGAGATCGACGTCCGACCCCTTCGCGACGAGAACGGCACGGTCGTCGCGTACGTCGCCTTCGAGCGCGAGGTGACCCGCCGCCGGGGCCGCCCCCGCGCGGGCAGCCTCGGTCGCTACGCCCCGCTCGACGAGAGCACCGAGGGCGAGCTGCCGGGCGTGTTCGTCCGGGGGTAGGGCGCGGACCCGTCACGCGCTCGCGCAGCGCCGTCCCTCGTACAGGTCCGCGTTCTGCATCACGACGTGGATGATCCGGTCGCCCACCGCGCGGATGTGGGGGTGGTAGCGCGCCTCGTTGTGGAAGACGATGTGCTGGACCTCGGTGAGCTCGTCGATCACCGGGCCGAGGCGGCACAGCGCCGGGACGGCGTCGCCGACGAAGCAGGGCAGGACGGCGATGCCGACCCCGGCGACCGCGAGGTCGAGGAGCGTCTGCGGGCTCGCCGCGTAGGCGGCGATGTCGGCGGCGTGGCGCTCGAGCACCCACACGCCGGTGCGCGGCACGACGTGGTCGGGCTCGATGCCGATCCAGGGGAGGCCGCGCTCCCCCGCGCGGTCCCGGTGGACGAAAGCGGCGTGCGCCACGGCGGCGAGACGCCGGCTGGCGAGGTTGGCGGCCGTCGGCGGCGCGGCGCGCACGTCGATGTCGATCTCGCGCTGCTCGATGTTCATGCGCGCCTCGCTGGCGAGGAACATCACGTCGAACGGGTCCTCGCTGCGTGAGAGCTCGGCGAAGCGCTGAGCCAGGAAGCGCATCGTCCAGGCGTCGCCGCACAGCCGGACGCGCGGCTTGCAGGCGCGCCCGCCGAGCCAGCGCTCGAAGGCCTGCCAGCCGCGTGTCATCGGCTGCAACTCCTTCAGCACGCAGCGCCCGTCGCGGGTGAGCTCGTAGCCGCTGCGATGACGGTGGAAGAGCCGCAGCCCGATCGCGTCCTCGAGCTGCGCCATGCGCCGCCCCAACGTCGCGGGCGACGAATCGAGCTTGCGGGCGGCCTCGGAGATCGTCCCGCACTCCGCGATCACGATGAAGACGAGCAGATCGTCGAGGCTGAGGTTTTTCATTTCCGACAAGCCCCCCTCATCCGTGCGCGCTATCCAAACGTGTCTTTGCCCCTCAGCATTGCCGCATCGCAGCATCGACGCAAGGGGAGATCGCGGCGTATCGGCAACTGGACGGGGCGGCCGCGAGGGCCGTCTCGGGTTGCCGGACCGTACGAACCGCTCCAGGGGTTGTGGTAGTGGGGCGTGCGGGACGCATGGTCCGGTTCGGCGGCGCATCCCCGCGTCCGCTGCGGCCATGTCCTCCGTCGCGGCTCCACGTGCACCGGACGCCACCGGTGGGGCGCCGCGAACCCGTTGGTAGAAAAACAACATCAAGGCCGTGGTGGCCGCCTCGCGTCGCAGTCGCGCCGCTCCGGGAAGCCGGAGGCGCGGCGACGCCCCGGCTCCCCGGGGAGCCGGTCGGCCATGTCCGGCGCGCGGGCCGCCGCCCGTGCCACGAAGCGCCCATGGGCGCGAGTCTCGTTCGTGTCGCACGACGGTCGACGGTCCGCCGCCGTCGTTCGGCTTTCGCACCGCACAACACGCGGTGGGTGAGGTGTGCGCGTACGGCGCGCCTCCGTCGCCCGCCGACGCAGGATCGGAGCACAAGGCGCATGATTCGTGACCTCCACCCCGTCCGCCATCCCGTCGACCACCTGGTCCGGCGCGTCGGCGACCACCTCGCTCTGCTCAGGCCGACGCACGCGGCGAAGTCGCTCGTGGCGATCTCGATCGGGCCCGCCCTGATGCTCGGTCAGGCGACGCTGCCCACGCTCGTCACGCTCGCGGGAACCATCGCGCTCTTCGTCCTCGCCTCGTCGGCGGTCTACGTCGTCAACGACCTCGCCGACATCGAGCGCGACCGCCTGCACCCGAAGAAGCGCCTGCGCCCGCTGGCGTCGGGTGCGGTGGCGCCGGCGACGGCGCTGTGGATGCTCGCCGGGCTCGCCGCCTGCATGGTCGCGCTCGCGGTGGCCCTGCCGCCGCTCATCGGGATGATCGTCGGCCTCTACCTCGTCTGCAATCTGGCTTACAGCCTGGCGCTCAAGCACACGCCCATCGTCGAGATGCTGATCGTGGCGGCGGGCTTCGCGCTGCGCACGGCTTCGGGCTACGTCGCCTTCGGCCTCGTGCCCCACCCGTGGGTGATCGCCACCGTGCTCGCCGGCAGCCTGCTGCTGACGATCGGCAAGCGCCGGGCGGAGCTGCAGCGCGCCCACGATTCCGCCGAGCATCGTCCGGTGCTGGCGCACTACTCGCAGCCGCTGCTCGACGCCTACCTCCTCGTCGCCGGCATCGCCTGCTTCGCCGCGAGCCTCGCGGTGCTCGTCGACACGCTGGACTCCGTGAACCGCCCGGCGCTGGTCTTCGTCAGCCTGCCCTTCGTGATCTACCTGTTCCAGCGCTACCTGCTCCTCGCCTTCGCGGGGACGGGGACCGGCAACCCGACGCGCCTCCTTCTCGGCGACCGCGTCACCCACGTCGTCCTCGCCGCCTGGGCAGCCGCCCTCGTCGTCGCCGCGATGCTGGGGGACGTCATGCTCGACGGCTGGGTCGCGCTCGAGGCCGGGGGGGCGCTGTCGTGAGCGGGGCGCGCGCGACGATCCGTTCCGCGGCGCGCCGGCTGCCCGGCCTGCGCACGGGCCTCCTCGTCGCGCGCACGGCGCTGACGATCGTCGCGCTCGTCTGGATCGCGACGTTCTTCGCCGAGCACCGCGGCGACATCGCCGACGCGATCGCGGGCTTCGACGCGGGGACGATCGCGCTGGCGATGGGGAGCGTCCTCGCCGGCCTCGTGCCCGGCGCTTGGGCTTGGCAGCGCCTGCTGTCGCGCGACCTGCCGGGCGTCACGGCCCGGCGCGGCATCCTCGTCTACCTGCGCTCGGGCATCGGCAAGTACACGCCGGGCGGCGTGCTCGCCTTCGCGATCCAGCATCGGCTGCTGCAGGGCGAGCGCGCGGGCATGGTGCTGCTCGTGCGCGTGTTCGCCGGCACGGCGCTCGCGGCCTGCCTCGCAGCCACCCTCGTGGGCCTCCCCGCGATCGCCGCGATGATCGAGGGCGTGCCCGTCGCCTGGACCGCCGCCGCGGCCCTCGCCGCGCTCGTGGGGCTCGGGCTCGCTTGCGCGCTCGGCCGCTGGCCGATCCTGCCCGGCACGCTCGCGCGCATCGGCGTGCCGCCACCCCTCGCCTTCACCGCCGCGACCGCGATCATGGCGCTCGCCTGGACGATCAGCGGGACGCATCTCGCCGTGCTGGGCGCCGCCTCCGACGCGGGAGCCGCCTTCCTCGTGTCCGCCTACGCCTTCTCGGCCATCGCGGGCATCGTCTTCGCCGTCCTGCCGGGCGCCTTCGGCGTGCGCGACGGCGTGCTGCTCGCGATCCTCGCCGCCCGGCTCGAGCCGGCGGACGCGCTGGCGCTCGCGCTTCTCAGCCGCGCCATGGTCGTCGCCGGTGACGTCATCGGCACCGGGGCGGCGGCGCTCCTGCTCGGCCGCGCGAGCCCCGCCCCCGAACCGAAAGGAGCCCTCCATGACGCCTGACGATTTCGACGTCGCCGTCGTCCTGAACTACTACGCCCCATACGTGTCTGGCCTCACCGAGACCGCGCGCATCGTCGCCGAGGGCCTCGCCGACCGCGGCTGGCGGGTGGCGGTCGTCACGACCCGTCACGACCCGAGCCTGCCGACGGAGGAGCTCGTGCGCGGCGTCCGGGTGTTCCGCGCGCCGATCCTGTTCAAGATCGGGCGCGGGCCGATCAGCCCCGGCTTCGTGCCGCTGGCGCGCCGCATCGCCGCGCGCTCGCGCACGCTCAACCTGCACCTGCCGATGCTCGAGGCGGCCGCGATCACGGCGTTCGCGCCGCGCATCCCGATCGTCTCGACCTACCACATCGACATCTGGCTCGCGCCCTCGCTCACGAGCCGGCTCCAGATCGCCGGCGTGAACCTGTCGGCGAAGCTCGCCATGCGCCGCAGCGACCACGTGGTCGTCAACAGCGACGACCAGGCGCGCGGCTCGGTGCTGTGGCCGGCGATCGCCTCGGGGGAGTGGTCCTCGATCCCCGCACCCTGCCTCGACCCGCGCGGGGGCACGCCGCGCTTCCGCGACGGGCCTGGCCACCACGTCGGCTTCCTCGGCAGGATCGTGCCCGACAAGGGCATCGAGTACCTCATCCAGGCCTTCCGGCGGGTGGCGGCGCCGGAGGATCGCCTGCTGCTCGCCGGCGAGCACGACACGGTGGCCGGCGGCAGCAACATCGCGCAGCTGCGCGCGCTCGCCGACGGAGACGACCGCGTCCGCTTCCTCGGTCCGCTCGACCGGGCGGGAACGCGCGACCTCTATGCCTCGCTCGACACGTTCGCGCTCACCTCGGTGGCGGAATCCTTCGGCATCGTCCAGGCGGAGGCCATGATGTGCGGGCTGCCCGTGGTCGGCTCGGATCTCGCCGGGGGGCGGGTGCCCGTCCTCCAGACGGGTTTCGGCCGCCTGACGCGCCCGCGCGACGTGCCGGCGATCGCCGCCGCGCTCGTCGAGATGCGCGCCTTCCCCGCGGCCGAGAAGGAGCGCCTCGCCGAGCTCGCGCGCGGCCTCTACGGCGCGGACGGCTGCATCGATCGCTACGCGATGCTGCTCGCACGCCTCTCCAAGGCCGCCATGCTGCGCGAGGACCGCGCGGCGCCGGTTCCCCTGGGGGAGCGGCGATGAGCCGCCCGCCCCGCATCGCCTCCCGCCCGCACGGGCGCACGAACACGAACAGGTGAGACCATGCGCGTGACCATCACCGGGGGCGCCGGCGTCCTCGGCCGGAACCTGATCGAGCGGCTCGTCGCCGACGGCCATCTCGTGACGAGCCTCGATCTCGCATCCATGCCGGAGATGAAGAATTGCCGGCAGATCATCGGCGACATCCGCCACGAGGACACCGTGCGCGCGGCGATCGCCGGCGCCGACGTCGTCGTGCACGGCGCGGCCGCCTTGCCGAGCTACAGGCCCGCGGACATCCGCTCGATCTCGGTGGGCGGCACGCGCACGGTGATGGCCGCCTGCGCGCAGGCGGGGATCGCCCGGGTGATCCACGTCTCGTCCTCGGCGGTCTACGGCCTGCCGGACGTGGTGCCGACGACCGAGGCCTATCCGCGCGAGCGGGTCGATCCCTACAACATCGCCAAGATCGACGCCGAGCTGATCGTCGAGGGCCATCGCCGAGACGGCATGTGCGTGCCGATCCTGCGGCCGAAGACCTTCCTCGGCCCTCATCGGCTGGGCATCTTCGCGATGCTGTTCGAGTGGGCGGACGAGGGCCACCACTTCCCGCTCATCGGCGGCGGGCACTTCCGCAGCCAGATGCTCGACGTCGAGGACCTCGTCGACGCCACGCTCGCGGCGATGACGCTGCCCGACGCGGTGGTGAACGACGCCTTCAACATCGCGGCCACCGAGTTCACGACGGTGCACGACGACTTCCAGGCCGTGCTCGACGCGGCCGGCCACGGCAAGCGCATCGTCGCGCTCCCGACCGGGCCGGCGATCGGGGCGCTCAGGCTGCTCGAGATCCTGCGGGTCTCGCCGGTCTACAAGCGGCTGATCTACAAGCTCAGCCGCGACGCCTACGTGAGCACGGACCGCGCGCAGCGGGTGCTCGGCTTCGCGCCGCGGCACTCGAGCCGCGACGCGATCCTGAAGACCTTCCGCTGGTGGCGCGCCCAGAAGGCGGTGGCCGGTCACGAGAGCGCGAAGAGCGGGCGCACCAGCGGTCAGCCCTGGAAGCAGGGTGCGCTCGCCTTCGCCAAGAAGGTGTTCTGACCCGGGTGTTCTGAGCGCGCCCCTCGTCGCTCGAGAAACGGAACCACGACATGTCGAACCGCATCGTCCCCAACGCGATCCTGGTCCTGTCGGGCCTCTGGCTCCTGTGGGCCGTCCTCCACGAGGCGCTGACCGGGCGCTTCTGGCTCTGGGTGATCCCCGGGATGGCTCCGCCGATCCTGTTCGCGGCGATCCCCGCGCTCCTGCTCGTCGCGGGCCTGTTCCTGCGGCGCCGCCGGCTGCCGGTGATCGTCATGGCGCTCGCGGCCTTCGCGGTGTCGCACCAGTCGACGGGGATCAACTACCAGGCGCTGCTCCCGCGCGACGTGGCGGTCGCGTCCCCGGCCTCGATCCGCGTCGTGCAGATGAACACGGACTATTGGGGCCAGATGCGCGACGGCACCCTCACCGATCCGCGCGACAGGGACGCGATGCTCGCCTACCTGCGCGGGCTCGACGCCGACGTCTACCTGCTCCAGGAGCACATGCTGCGCGACGGCGACCTCGCCATCCCCGTCGACGATTTCTCCGACCTGGAGGCGGTGTTCCCGGAGTACGAATGGGCCAAGGCCGGCACGCTGCTGACGCTCTCGCGCCTGCCCATCGTGGAGCGGGCCGTCGTCAACCCCGACAGCGACTCGGACATCTTCCTGCCGCCCCCGCCCTACGCCCTGCGGGTCGACGTACGGGCGGGCGACGGGGTGATGTCGACCTACAATGTCCACATGCCGGTGCAGCTGATCATCGAGGACGACTGGTTCGGCGCGCGCTTCTACACCGAGATCCGCCGGCGCCACTATATCCGCAAGGACGAGTTCGACGTGCTCACCGCGGACGTCGCGGGCAACCCGAACCCGCTCGTCATCGCGGGGGACTTCAACACGAGCCCGGCCATGGGCGACAACCGCGGCCTTCTCGCGGTGACCCGCGACGCGGCCGCGACGAGCGGCATCCTCTATCCCGCCACCTGGCGGGTCGGCGGCCAGCTGCCGAAGCTGTGGCGGAACGACTGGTTCCTCGTCGCCAACGCCCTGCGCGTCGACCGATTTCGCAGCCTCGACCCGGAGGGGAACTCGGATCACCTCGTGCAGGTGGTCGACATGACGGCGGGCGCGCCGAACTGAAGCGTCGTCCCCGCTGCGCCGCCCCGCGACGTCTCCTTGCACCCCGATGCGCGCCTCGCGCGTTGACGCGCGAGATCGCCGCGCGCGATCGGCCCGCGGGGCTGGTGCGCGGCCCGCGTCCGGCGTATCTGTCGGCGCACAGGCAACAGGGAGACGGCAATGGCTTTCAAGCACGCGATCGACCTCGCGCTCGGCCGGCGCATCGGCGGGGCCGGCGTGCCGGAGACGGCGATCGAGGCGGGCAAGACGCTGGCGGCGACCGGGATGAAGCGCCTGCGCGAGGAGGCCGCCTCCGGCGCCCTCCCGCTGCTCGGCATCCCCGGCGAGACCGGCGACCTCGACGAGATCCGCGCGGCCGCCGCCCGCATCCGCGAGGGCGCGAGCGACGTCGTCTTCCTCGGCACCGGCGGCTCCTCGCTCGGCGCGCAGACGCTGGCGCAGCTGAAGGACTTCGCGGTGCCGGGCGTCGGGCGTCTCGCCGAGGGTCCGCGCATCCACTTCATGGACAACCTCGACCCCGTCACGTTCGGCCGCCTGATCGAGGCGCTGCCGCTCGAGACGACGCGCTTCGTCGCGATCTCCAAGTCCGGAGGCACCGGCGAGACGCTGATGCAGACGATGGCCGTGCTCGCCGCCCTCGAGGCTGCCGGCCTCGACGCGGGCGAGCGCTTCACGGGCATCTCCGAGCCGCGGCCGGCGGGCGGCAAGAACGCCCTGCGCGACCTGCTGGAACCCGTCGGCGCGCCGATCCTGGCCCACCACACCGGCATCGGCGGTCGCTATTCCGTCCTCACCAACGTGGGCCTCCTGCCCGCGGCGGTGATGGGCCTCGACATCGCCGCGATCCGCGCCGGCGCCGCCGATGCGCTGGCTCCGGTCATGGACGCGCAGGGCGGGGCCGACAGCCCGATCGGCGAGGGCGCGGCCTTCGCCATCGCCTTCGCGCTCGAGGCCAAGCCGATCTCGGTGGTCATGGCCTACGCCGATCGGCTCGAGCGCTTCACCCGGTGGTGGGTGCAGCTCTGGGCGGAGAGCCTCGGCAAGGACGGCAAGGGCTCGCAGCCGGTGGCCGCGATCGGCCCGGTCGACCAGCACAGCCAGCTCCAGCTCTATCTCGGCGGCCCCAATGACAAGGTCTTCACGGTCATCACGACCGGAACGGCTGGGAAGGGACCGCGCATCGACGCCGGCCTCGCCGAGCGCGGCGGCCAGCCCGGCTTCGCCGGGAAGACCATCGGCGACCTCGTCGCGGCGCAGGGCCGCGCCACGGCGGACACGCTCGCGGCCAACCACCGTCCGGTGCGCACGATCCATGTCGACCCGCTCGACGAGCGCGCGATGGGCCACCTCCTCATGCACTTCATGCTGGAGACGATCCTCACCGGCTGGGCGCTCGGCGTCGATCCGTTCGACCAGCCGGCGGTGGAGGAGGGCAAGGTGCTCGCCAAGCGCTACCTCGCGGAGGGCTGATCCGCACGTCGTCCCCCGCTTTCGCGGCGCGGGGCGTCGACAGGCGGGACGATCGCGGGTGAAATGCGGTGTGCCGTCGCCCGCGCGCCGGCACACGTGTCGCCCGAGCGGAAGACCCGCATGCAGAGCCCAACGCGCCGCCCGCTCCTGATCTCCTCGGCGGCGCTCGTCCTCGCCAACCTCATTCCGCTCGCCGGCGTGCTCGCGGGCGGCTGGCGGGTGTTCGACGTGCTGATGCTGTTCTGGGCGGAGAACGTCGTCATCGGCCTGCTCAACATCGCGCGCATGGCGCTGGTGTCGCTGCGCGGGGAGCGGGGCGGCCTCGCCTTGGCGGGGTTCTTCGCCCTTCACTACGGCATCTTCACCGTGGTGCACGGGATCTTCCTCGTGACGCTGTTCGGACCGCCCGGTGCCTCGCCCATCGAGGGCTTCGCGCTCCTCCTGGCGCCGGGCCTCGCGCTGCCGCTCGCGGCGCTCGCGGCGAGCCACGGGCTCTCCTTCATGGTCAACTTCGTGGTCGGCGGCGAGATGGACCGCGCGACGCTCGGCGGCCTGATGGCCGCGCCCTACGGGCGCGTCGTGGTCCTGCACGTCACGATCATCTTCGGCGGTTTCGCCGTCGAGGCCTCCGGTGCCCCGATCCTGGCGCTGGCGCTGCTCGTCGCCCTCAAGATCGCCGTCGACCTCGCCGCGCACGTGGCCGAGCACCGCGGGACCAAGGCCGCGGCGGCGCGCCCCTGATGCCGGGAGGCGCCGCCGATTGCACGGTGGCGCCATGGGGAACTCGTTGCAGAAAAGGCACGTCGACCCTGGATCGGCATGCACGCGGGCCCGGCCCAGCCGTCGCCACAATCGCGCCACAGGCTGGGACGGTTCGCACGCCAGACGTCGACCTGCGGCCGACAGCACGCCGCGCAAGCAACGGACCGATCATGCCCGACCAAGCCGACCCCCGACCTCGTCCCGCCGCGCCCGCCCGCGGCACCGCCTTCAAGCCGATCGCGCTCCCTGCGCTCAAGGGAGTCCTGCTGACGAAGCAGGCCTGCGAGACGAAGGCGGCGGCGAAGCCGACGCTCCCGGAGGACCTCGACCGGTTCGGTCGCGCGTTCACGGCCTGAGGAGGTCGCCCGCAGCGCGCCGCCGGCCTATTCCGCCCGGCGGCCATGCGGAATAACCCGCGGGGGATGGACAGCCTTCGGGGCGGCTGCGACGATGCCGGCGACAAGAGCCGAACAGGCCGCTCGCCCGAGGACATCGCCGCTCATGCCGACCCTCTACGTGTGCCATCCCGCCGCCCTCGACCATGAGACGCCGCTCGGGCATCCCGAGCGGCCGGACCGGATCCGCGTGGTCGAGCGCGCGCTCGAGGACGAGCGCTTCATGACCCTCGTGCGCGAGCAGGCGCCCTGCGCCGAGCACGAGACGATCGCCCTCGTCCACCCGCGACGCTACGTGGACGCGATCGTCCAGGCCTCGCCCCGCGAGGGGCTCGTCGCCATCGATTCGGACACCGTGCTCTCGCCGGGGACGCTGGAGGCGGCGCTGCGCAGCGCCGGCGCCGCGGTCCAGGCGGTCGACGAGGTGATGGCCGGCACGGTCACCAACGCCTTCGCCGCCATGCGCCCGCCGGGCCACCACGCCGAGCGCGCCCGGGCGATGGGCTTCTGCTTCTTCAACAACGCCGCGATCGCCGCACGCCGGGCGCAGGCGCGGCACGGCGCCGAGCGCGTCGCGATCATCGATTGGGACGTGCACCACGGCAACGGCACGCAGGACATCTTCTGGGACGACCCGTCCGTCCTCTACGCCTCCACCCACGAGATGCCGCTCTACCCCGGCACCGGGGCGCTCTCCGAGCGGGGCGAGCACGACACGATCGTCAACGCGCCGCTCTCCGCCGGCGACGGCTCGGACGTGTTCCGCGAGGCGCTTGAGACCCGCGTGCTGCCCCGCATCGACGCGTTCCGGCCCGACCTGATCGTGATCTCGGCGGGCTTCGACGCGCATTGGCGCGATCCGCTCGGCAACGTCATGCTCACCGAGGCCGACTTCCAGTGGGCGACGCTCAAGCTCATGGACATCGCCGAGCGCCGGGCCAAGGGCCGCGTCGTCTCGCTGCTCGAGGGTGGCTACGACCTCGAGGGGCTGGCCCGATCGGTGGCCGCCCACGTGCAGGCGCTGATGGGCCAGGCCTGAGGCCAGGCGTGAGGCCGCCGGCAAGGCGGGCGTCGGAACCCCGCCCGCGACCCGCCGTTCCCTCCGCTCGATGGGCTCCAGGCCCGAGGCGAGAGGAGACCGACATGGCGGGCACGAGCGTCACAGGCCCCCGCGGCGACGTCCCCAAGAACGAGACCGAGCGCCTGATCGCGTCCGACAAGGTCGAGGGCACGGCGGTCTACAACGAGGCCGGCGAGCATCTCGGCTCGGTCTTCAACTTCATGGTCGACAAGTACTCGGGCAAGGTCGCCTACGCGGTGATGTCCTTCGGCGGCTTCCTCGGCATCGGCGAGCGGTACCACCCGCTGCCCTGGGACAAGCTCGACTACGACGCCCGGCTGGGCGGCTACGTCGTCGACCTCGACGCCAAGGACCTCGAGACCGCCCCCAGCTACGGCCGCGACGAGACGCCGTGGGCCGACCCGGAATACGGGCGCAACGTGTATGGGTATTACGGGGTGCCGTACTGGTTCTGAGCGGGCGGTGGTTGGAGACTTGGGACCGATCGGCGGGAGTCGAGCTAGCCGATCGCGAGATCGAGGCGTCCGCGCGTCCGCGGCTCGCCCGGCTTGGCGACGGTGATCGTCACGTCCTCGCCCAGCAAGCGCACGAGACGAAGAAGCCGCTCGATCGTGTAGCCTCCGGTGCGGCCCCTGAGCAGGCGCGAGACGTCCGGCTGTCGCAGGCCGAGGAGATCCGCGGCCTGCGTCTGGGTGACACCACGCTCCTCCAGCAGCGCGCCAAGATGAGCGACGATGCGTGCCTTGAGCAGCTCCTCCTCGGGGTTGTCGAAACCCAGATCCGCAAAGACGTTGCCGCTCCCGCGCTCGACGGTCTCGGTGAAGCCGCCTTCGTTTTCGTCGTCCTTCATGACCCATCTCCATCATGGGTTCGATGATGATGCGCCGCGGCCAGCTTCAGCCGCGCCTTCACGACGTCCATCTCGTGCTTGGGCGTCGCGACGCCCCGTCGGGATTTCTTCTGGAAGACGTGCAACACATAGACGACGCCGGCGAAACGCACCGTGTAGATGGCACGAAACGTGTCGCCTCCCTCGTCCTCGACGATTTCGACGACCTGCGCGCCGCCGAAGACGGAGAGCGGCTTCGCCGCTCGAGGCATCTCGCCGGATTGTGCGAGCCATAGCGCATGGCCGAATTCCCGCCGAACTTCGAGCGGCAACGCCATGAGGTCCCGCCGCGACGAGCCGACCCACTCGATGCTGCGCATCTCCCCTTCCTGTCTATAGCAATTTTCCTATAGCCTCGTCGATGCGCGCTCGGGAAGAAAGTGCATCTTCATGCGCGGCAAGGTCGTGTCGCTCGACCGCATTGCCCCCCGCCTCCGTCCTCCCTAATCTCCCGCGAAACCAGAGACCCGGGAGGTCGCCCATGCACTTCGCGCTCACCGAAGAAGAGGAGATGATCCGCGAGGCAGCGCGGCGGATCGCGCGCGATCGGCTCGCGCCGAACGCCGAGGCGCTCGACCGCGGGGAGGGGCGCGCGCGGCTGCTGGAGAACCTGAACCTGCTCGCGCAGAACGGCTTCTCCGCGCTCAACGTCTCGGCCGAGCACGGCGGCTCGCAGGCCGGGACGGTGGCCTTCGCGCTGGCGATCGAGGAGCTCGCCTACGCCTGCGCCTCCACCGCGGTCTCGACCTCGGTCACCAACATGGTCGGCGAGGTCATCCAGGCGGTGGGCTCGCCCGAGCAGAAGGCCCGCCATCTGCCGCGCCTCGCCGACGGCACCTACCCCGCCGGCGCCTTCTGCCTCACCGAGGCGCAGGCGGGCTCGGACCCCTCCGCCATGCGCACCCGCGCGCGCCGCGACGGGGACGATTGGGTGATCGACGGGCAGAAGATCTACATCACGTCGGCCGAGTACGCCGGCATCTTCGTCGTCTGGGCGGTCACCGATCCGAACGCGCGGCCCGGCAAGGGCATCTCCTGCTTCCTCGTCGAGGCCGGTACGCCCGGGCTCGTCGTCGGGCGGGCGGAGGAGAAGATGGGCCAGCACGGCTCGCCGACGAACGTCGTGCATCTGGAGGGCTGCCGCGTCCCGGGCTCCGCCCTGATGGGGCGCGAGAACGACGGGTTCCGCGTCGCGGTGGGCGAGCTCGCGGGCGGGCGCATCGGTGTCGCGGCGCTCTCGCTCGGCATCGCGCGCGCGGCGATGGACGCGGCCAAGGCCTATTGCGTCGAGCGCAGCCAGTTCGGCCAGCGCATCGCCGACATGCAGGGCCCGCAATGGATGATCGCCGACCGCGAGGTCGATCTCGCCGCCGCACGGCTCCTGATCCTGCAGGCGGCGCACCTCAAGGACGAGGGCGAGCCCTTCGCCAAGGAGGCCTCGATGGCGAAGCTGTTCGCCTCGGAGGCCGCGCATCGCTGCACCGACACGGCGATCCAGCTCCACGGCGGCGCCGGCTATTGCCGCGACTATCCCGTCGAGCGCCATGCGCGCGACGCGCGGATCACCCGCATCTACGAGGGCACGAGCGAGATCCAGCGCCTCGTCATCGCCCGCGAGACCCTGAGGCAGATGGCATGACCGACATCTTCAGCCACGTGATGGTCGGCACCGACGACGTTCGGCGCGCCATCGCCTTCTACGACGCGGTGTTCGCGCCGCTCGGCCTCGCCCGCTACCACACCGACCTCGAAGCGTCCGAGACCAATCGGCCCGGTGCATGCTGGACGCGGACGGGAACGAGCTGGCCGCAATTCTGGGCACAGGGTCCTTTCGACGGCCGAGCGTCCCGTGCCGGGAACGGCGTCCAGGTTTCCTTCATCGCCCCGAGCCGGGCGGCGGTGGACGCGGCCTACGCGGCGGCGATGGACACCGGCGGCACGGACGAGGGCCCGCCCGGCGCGCGGCCGCACTACGGACCGGAGTACTACGGCGCCTATTTTCGCGACCCGCAAGGCAACAAGATTCACGTCGTTCACACGCCGGACTTCGACGGGCCGTAGCGCACCGAGCGCCATTCGACTGGACGGGATCAGCTCGGGCGCTCCAGCGTCTCGCCTCGTCCGATCAGTCCTCCGCAACCGGCCTCCACGCGCCGGGATGATGCTCTACAACCGGCACTCCTGCGGGTCGAACAGCTCGAGCGCGGCGAGCTCGCCGCGCAGCGTGAAGCCGTCGAACTCCAGGCTGAGGTCGCTGGAGACGCCGTTGGCGAAGAGCGTGAAGCCGATCGCGTAGTCCGGCGTGCGCTCGCCCGGGCCGGGCTCGAAATAGGACAGGCGCACCGGCCATCGCTCCATGTCGCCGAGCGCCGCCTCCGGGCCGACGTCGTCCGGGCCGGCCCCCTCGTCCGCCTCCGCCGCTGCGAGCGGCGGCCCGATCACGGCGAGCGTGTCGTAGATGGTGCGCCCGTCGCCGGTGCCGTCGAAGACGCGCGCCGCGAACAGCGGTGCGCCGATCTGCGCCTCGCCGATCAGCCGCGCGATGTGCTGCGTGGGGAACAGCGGCGCGCCGGGCTCGACGATCGTCTCGGGCTCCGGCGCCTCGATCACGATGCGCGTGTCGCCCGCGACCCGGCGTGCCGTGCCGTCGACCGCGTTCAGCGGTTGCCCGTTCGCTCGCGATTCAGAGCGGAAGTGGAGGAGCGCGCCGTCGGGCTCCTCGAACGTGGCACTGTTCGAATCGAGCGTGCGGGTCTGGCCCTCCCCGAGGTCGAGCGCGGTCACCTGACGTACGCGGGTCGTCCAGCCCTCGCAGGCCGAGCCGAAGAACTCGATCGCGATGCGCCCGCGCGCGGCCTCGACGCCGTCTGCGCCCGGTGCCAGCGTGAGGTCGTAGACCGCGCGGTGCTGCGCGAGGGGGACGGCCGTGGCCGCCGTTGCCGGCAGCGCGAGACACAAGCCCATCGATACGCCGATGACGCAACCGATCCTTCGCATGCCCAGACCTCTCGCGGAGCCCCGCAACTCGTCCCCCTGTGTAGAAGCCGCGGGCGCGCCGCGCAATGCGCGCCCGTCGTCCCGGACGCCCGTCCGGCCCCTTGCGCGCGCCCGCGCGATCGTGACAGATCGGCGCGGACACGAGCGCGCGAGCCCGCGCGCGGGACAGCCGAGGAGAGCCGCATGAGCCGGATCGAGGACCGCCTGGCCGAGAAGGGCCTGTCGCTGCCGCAGGCGGCGGCGCCGGTCGCCAACTATGTTCCCGCCGTCCGGACGGGCAGCCTGGTCATCGTCTCCGGGCAGATCTGCCTCGGGCCGGACGGCAAGATCGCCCCCGAGCATCTCGGCAAGCTCGGCGGCGAGGTGTCGCTCGAGGCGGGCCAGGCGGCGGCGCGGCTGTGCGCGCTCAACCTCATCGCCCAGCTCAAGGCGGCGGTGGGGGATCTCGACGAGGTCGTGCGCTGCGTTCGGCTCGGCGGCTTCATCAACGCCAGGCCCGACTTCGCCGCCATCGCCCAGGTGATGAACGGCGCCTCCGACATGATGGTCGAGGCCATGGGCGAGGCCGGTCGCCACGCCCGCTCGACCATCGGCGTGGCCGAGCTGCCGATGGACGCGGCGGTCGAGGTCGAGGGCATGTTCGAGGTCCGGTCGCACGCATGAGCGCCGGTCGCGCCTCCCCCTTGGAGGCCGCGCCGGGCTGGCTCGTCGCGCGCCCCATCGCCCATCGCGGGCTGCACGACCGCGCCGCGGGCGTGATCGAGAACTCCCGCGCCGCCGCCCGCGCGGCGATCGCCCGCGGCTACGCGATCGAGCTCGACGTCCAGCTCACCGCCGACGGCGAGGCGGTGGTCTTCCACGACCACGACCTCGCCCGCCTCGTC
Organism: Salinarimonas sp. NSM; assembly: GCF_052380005.1. Classification (NCBI taxonomy): domain Bacteria; kingdom Pseudomonadati; phylum Pseudomonadota; class Alphaproteobacteria; order Hyphomicrobiales; family Salinarimonadaceae; genus Salinarimonas; species Salinarimonas sp. NSM. The sequence goes on along the minus strand of NZ_JBQTCJ010000031.1, from coordinate 12,796 downwards.
GGCGGCGATGGGAGCGTCCACGACATGCACGCGGCGGCGCTCGCGGCGATGCCGCTCGTCGGCGCCGCCGACGGCGAGGGGCCGCCGACGCTCGCCGAGTTCCTCGCGCTGGTGGCGGGGCGCGTCGGGCTCGTCGTCGAGATCAAGAGCCGCTTCGACGCAGACATGCGGCTGACGCATCGCACGCTCGAGGTGCTGGCGGGCTACGACGGGCCGTACGTGGTCGAGAGCTTCGATCCGGACGTCGTGGCCGAAGTTCGCCGCGTCGCGCCGCGGGTTCCGCGCGGGATCGTCGCGGAGACCCGCTGGGTCCATCCGGACTGGGCCTTCCTGTCGCCCGAGCGCAAGCATGCGCTCGCCAACCTGCTGCATTTCGACGATACCCGCCCGCATTTCCTGTCGTGGCAGGTGGCGGACCTCGTCGAGGGGCCGCCCTTCCTGCTGCGCCGCCTCGGCATCCCGGTCACAGCCTGGACCGTGCGCGACGAGGCGGCCCGGACCCTCGCGACCGAGCACGCCGACCAGATGGTCTTCGAGGGGTTCCTGGCCTGAGGCCGTCCCCGGCCGCGTCGACCGTGCGCGTCAGCCGCCCTCGATCGTCTCCCAGCGGGCGTCCGCCCGCGCCGAGCGCACGGCGGCCTCGATGAACGCGACGCCGCGCACGCCGTCGTCGACGGTCGGCACGTCGAGGGCCGCCTCGGGCGCGCTCGCACCGGCGAGGCGGGCCTCGATCTGGTCGGCGATGTCGGAATAGAGGTTGGCGAAGCCCTCGAGATAGCCTTCCGGGTGGCCCGACGGCGTGCGGCTGACGCGCTGGGAGACCGCGCTCGCGCCGGCGCCGTTGCGGCGGATCAGCCGGGGCGGCTCGCCCAGCGGCGTGTGCACGAGAATGTTGGGGTTCTCCTGCGCCCAGGAGAGCGAGCCCGTCTCGCCGTAGACGCGCAGCGTGAGCGCGTTCTCCTCGCCCACCGCCACCTGCGAGCACCACAGCGCCCCGCGCGCGCCGCCCGCGAAGCGCAGCAGCATGTGGGCGTTGTCGTCGAGGCGGCGCCCCGGCGCGAAGGCGGTGAGGTCGGCGCAGAGCCGCTCCACCCTCACACCCGCGACGAACTCCGCGAGGTTGAACGCGTGCGAGCCGATGTCGCCCACCGCGCCCGCGGGCCCCGACCTCGCGGGATCCGTGCGCCAAGCGGCCTGCTTCTGGCCCTCCTCCTCGAGGCGGGTGGCGAGCCAGTCCTGCGCGTATTCCACCTGCACGACGCGGATCGCGCCGAGCGCGCCCGAGCGTACCAGCGCGCGCGCCTCGCGCACCAAGGGATAGCCGGTGTAGTTGTGCGTGACCGCGAAGATCACGCCCTTCTCCCCGGCCAGCCGCGCGAGCTCGCGCGCCTCCTCGAGCCCCGTCGTCAGCGGCTTGTCGCAGATGACGTGGAAGCCCGCCTCGAGGAAGCGCTTCGCCGGCTCGAAATGCGCGTGGTTCGGCGTCACGATGGCGACCGCGTCGATGCGGTCCTCGCGCGCGGCCTCCGCCGTCGCCATCGCGGCCGCGTCGTCGTAGACGCGGTCGGGGGGCAGCAGCAGGTCCGCGCCCGACGCCCGCGCCTTCTCCGGGGAGGAGGAGAGCGCGCCGGCGAGGAGGGTCCAGCGGTCGTCGAGGCGCGCGGCGATGCGGTGCACGGCGCCGATGAACGCGCCGCGCCCGCCGCCCACCATGCCGAGCCGCAGCCGGCGGGAACGGGTGCCGGAAGATCCGTCTTGCCCGGAGGATTCGATCGTCATCTCACGCCTCCCCGAGCCCGAGCATGCGGCGGTTGGCGGCCTGGTCCGTGCCGCCGCCGGCGAAGTCGTCGAAGGCCTTCTGCGTGACGCGGATGATGTGCGCGTCGATGAACTGCGCCCCCTCGCGCGCGCCGTCCTCGGGGTGCTTCAAGGCGCACTCCCATTCCAGCACGGCCCAGCTGTCGTAGTCGTACTGCGCGAGCTTGGAGAAGATCTGCCCGAAATCGATCTGCCCGTCGCCCAGCGAGCGGAAGCGGCCGGCACGCTCGACCCAGCCGGCATAGCCGCCGTAGACGCCCTGGCGGCCCGTCGGGTTGAGCTCCGCGTCCTTGGCGTGGAAGGCCTTGATGCGCTCGTGGTAGATGTCGATGAAGGCGACGTAGTCGAGCCCCTGCAGCAGGAAATGGCTCGGGTCGTAGTTGATGCAGGCGCGGGCGTGCCCGCCCACCGCCTCGAGGAACCGCTCGAAGCTCGTGCCGTCGTGCAGGTCCTCGCCGGGATGGAGCTCGAAGCAGACGTCGCAGCCCGCGTCCTCGTAGGCGTCGAGGATCGGCCGCCAGCGGCGCGCCAGCTCCTCGAAGGCGGTCTCGATCAGCCCGGCGGGGCGCTGCGGCCAGGGATAGACGTAGGGCCAGGCGAGCGCGCCCGAGAAGCTCACCGACGCCGAGAGCCCGAGCCGTCGCGAGGCCTCGGCCGCGAGCCTCATCTGGCGAACCGCCCATTCGGTGCGGGCCGCCGGGTTGCCGCGCACCGCCGGGGGCGCGAAGCCGTCGAAGGCGTCCGTATAGGCCGGATGCACGGCGACGAGCTGGCCCTGCATGTGGGTCGACAGCTCGGTGATCGCGAGACCGTGGGCGGCGACGATGCCCTTCACCTCGTCGACGTAGGCGTCCGACGTCGCCGCCTTCTCCAGGTCGAACAGGCGCGGGTCGAAGGTGGGGATCTGCACGCCCTTGTAGCCGATCGATGCCGCCCAGCGGCAGATCGCGTCGAGCGAGTCGAACGGCGCCTCGTCGCCCGCGAACTGGGCGAGGAACAGGCCCGGGCCCTTCATCGTCTTCATGGTCGTCCTCCCTGTCGTTCTCTTCGTGCCGGGACAATGGTGACCGGCATCGACCGCGCGTTCTATCCTGCACGCCCCACACCCCCAGCCCCTCTCCACCAGGGAGAGGGGAGTCGGTCGGCGTGTGCGTCCGCCGTCGTGGCTTTCAATCGAAGGCTCGCTCGCAGCGTCGACGTCGAGCGCGACGGTCTCCCCTCTCCCTCGTGGAGAGGGGTCGGGGGTGTGGGGCGCCGGGGAAGAGCGAGCGGCTTCCGCCGCGCGACCACCCCCGACGCCCTCATGGCTCAGCTTACCCTCAGAACGGCGAATCCTCGAAGAGGAACCGCTCGGCGTTCTCCCGGGTGATCAGCTCTGCGTCGAGAACGTAGGTGCCGCGCACCGGGGCCTGCGAGTAGAACGAGCCGGCGGTCACCGCCATGGCGGTGGCGATCATCGACGGCGGATAGGACACGTCGACGGGGATCATCGGGTCGCCCTCCATGACGCGCTGGACCATCTGCTTCATGCCGGCGCCGCCGACGACGAACTGGATGTCCTCACGCTCCGCTTGGCGGATCGCCTCGATGACGCCGAGCGCCATGTCGTCGTCCGAGGCCCAGACGGCGTCGATCCGGTCGTGCTTGGACAGGAAGTCCTGCATCACCCGGAAGGCGTCGTCGCGGTTCCAGTTGGCGTACTGGCTGTCCACGATCTCGACGCCCGAGCCCTCGAGCGCGGCGCGGAAGGCCTCGTTGCGCTCGTCGTCGATGACGGTGGGGATGCCGCGCAGCACCACGACCTGGGCGCCGTCGTCGAGGTTCTCGACGAAGTACTCTCCCGCGACCCGCCCGAAGCCCGGGTTGTCGCCGGCGACGTAGAGATCCTGGATCGACGGGTCGGCGAGGCCGCGGTCGACCACGGTGACGAACAAATCGGCATCGCGGCCGGCGAGCGCCCCGACGGGCCCGGTCAGCTCGTCGGAGTTGAAGGGCAGGATGACGAGGGCGTCGATGCCCTGCGCGGCGAGGTCCTCGATGGCGCTCGCCTGGGACGGGGCGTCCGGCGAGGTCTGGACCACGACGTCGAGGCCCGGGTAGGCCTTCTCGAGCATCTGCGCCGCCTCCTCGGCATGGAAGACGACGCCGCCGGTCCAGCCGTGGGTCGCGGCGGGGATCGAGACGCCGATCTTGTAGGTCTGGTCCTGTGCCGCTGCCGCGCCGCCGAAGGCGACGCCGGTCGCGGCGATGGCCGTGATCGCGAGCTTCCTCATCGTGAGCGTTCTCCCGTTCTTTCTTTCGAGCCTCGGGTCGTGCCGCCCGGCCGGCGGGCTCGCGCCGGCAGGGCGTCTCACCGGCCGCGCTGGAGCGAGCGCTGCACCAGCATGGCGATGATGATGATCGCGCCCTGGACCGCCCCGACGAGGTATTCGGAGACGAAGTCCGAGAGCACCATGATGTTGGCGACGAGCTCGAGGATGAGCGCGCCGACGACCGTGCCCCACACGAAGGGCGTGCCGCCCTTGAGCGCGGTGCCGCCGATGACGACGGCGGTGATCGCCTGCAATTCCCACAGGAGCCCCGTCGTCGGCGTGGCCGAGCCCAGCCGCGGCACGTAGACCAGGATGGCGATGCCGACGCACAGGCCCTGGATGACGTAGGTGAGCGTGCGCACCCTCCGGATCGGCACGCCGGAGAAGCGTGCCACGTCCTCGTTCGAGCCGATGGCGACGACGTGCCGGCCGAAGGGCGTCTTGTAGAGGACGACGGCCGCGATCGCCGCGACGACGAGGAAGACGATCACGGGGATCGGCACGCCGAGCACGTCGCCGAAATAGATCGGGCGGTAGGTCTCGCGCAGGTCCCAGTCCGTCATCGTGATCGTGCCGCCGGCGGCGAGGAACACGACGAGCGCGCGGTAGATGCCCATGCCGCCGAGCGTGACGATGAAGGGCTCGATGCGCCCGAAGGTGACGACGAGCCCGTTGAACAGCCCGCAGGCGAGCGCGACGCCGAGCGCCACCGCCATGCCCACCGCGATGGTGGAGACGTCGGCGCCGCCAACCGCGTTCATGGCGAGGATCATGACGCCCGCGGTGAGCGCCGCCATCGAGCCGACCGAGAGATCGAGCCCGCCCGCGGCGATGACGAAGGTCGCGCCCACCGCGATGATGGCGATGAAGGAGGCGCGGGTCGCCACGTTGGTGAGGTTCTCCACGCTGAGGAAGACCGGGCTCGTGAGGGCGCCGAGCACGAGCAGCACAGCGAGCGCGATGAAGGGCGAGAGCGCCCGCATGTCGATGCGCCGGCGCCGCGCCGGCTTGCGCGCCGGCGACCCGCCTTTCGTTCCCGGCCCGACCGACGTCGTCTCGTGCGGCCTCGTCTCGTCCGTCCTCGTCGCTTCCATGCGCATCACGCGGCCGCGGCCGCCCCCTTCCCGATGCCCGTGCCGACGCCCGTGGCGAGCGTGACGATGTCCTCCTCGGTGAGCCGCGCGCCGGCGACCTCCCCGGCGATCCGGCCGTGGCGCATCACGATCACCCGGTGCGCGAGCCCGATCAGCTCGGGCATCTCCGAGGAGATCACCACGACCGCCTCGCCCTCCGCCGCGAGGGCCGCGACGAAGGCGTAGATCTGCTGCTTGGTGCCGATGTCGATGCCGCGAGTCGGCTCGTCGAAGACCACGATACGCGGCTCGGTGAGCATCATCTTGGCGATGAGCAGCTTCTGCTGGTTTCCGCCCGACAGCTCGCCCGCGCGCAGCTCGCGCGAGCCGGCGCGGATGTCGAACTCCGCGAAGGCGCGGTCGAGCGCCGCGCGCTCCGCGCCCGCGTCGATGAAGGCGCCCTTCGTGAAGCGGGCGAGGGCGGCGAGCGTGAGGTTCGCAGCCAGGCTCTGATCGAGCAGCAGCCCCTTGCCCTTGCGATCCTCGGACAGGTAGGCGAGCCCGGCGTCGAGCGCCTCGCCGGCGCCGCGGGCGTGGAGCGCGCGTCCGTCGATCCGCACCGTGCCCGTGCGCTTGCGCAGGCCCATGACGCCCTCGAGCAGCTCGGTGCGCCCCGCACCGATCAGCCCGCCGAAGCCCAGGATCTCCCCTGCCCGCACCTGGAAGTAGACGTCCTCGGCGAAGCCGGGGACGCTCACGCGCTCGACGTCGAGGAGGACGGGCGCGTCGGGCGCGGGCGGGGCCTTCTCGGGAAAGAGCTGCGTCAGCTCGCGGCCGACCATGAGGCGCGCCATGTCGAGCGGCTCGAGCTCCGCCGCCGGGCGGGTCGTCACGTGCCGCCCGTCGCGCAGGACGGTGACCGTGTCGGATATGCGCTTCACCTCGGGGAGGCGGTGGGAGATGTAGAGGATGGCGACGCCTGTCCCGCGCAGGCGGTCGATGGCGGAGAACAGCGCCTCGGACTCGATCGGGGTGAGCACCGCCGTCGGCTCGTCCAGGATGACGACGCGGTAGGGCTCGACCAGCGCGCGGGCGATCTGCGCGAGCTGGCGCTCCGCGATCGAGAGCCGGCGCACGGGCGTATCGGGCGCGATGTCGGCACCGAGCTCGGCCAGCGCCGCGGCGGCGCGGCGCTCCATGGCGGCGTCGTCCGCGAAGAGGCCGCGGCGGGGCTCGCGTCCCAGGAAGAGGTTCTGCGCCACCGTCAGGTCGGGCGCGAGCAGGATCTCCTGGTGGACGAGGACGATGCCCGCCCGCTCCGCCGCGACGGGGTCGGAGAAGCGCACCTCATCGCCGTCGAGAACGAGCCGCCCGCGCATCGCCGCCAGGTGGCCCGACAGGATGCGCATGAGCGTCGACTTGCCCGCCCCGTTCTCGCCGATGACCGCGTGGACGCGGCCGGGCTCGAGGTCGAGGTCGATGCCGCCGAGGACCTCGACGGGGCCGAAGGACTTGGAGATGTCGCGTGCGCTGAGGATGGGCGCCATGTCTTCCCCCCGGTCCGTGACGGCGGAGCGGCCTCCGGGCGGGGTGCGCCCGCGGGCCGCGGCGATCGCGAAGGGGGATGTCAGGCGGCCGTGGTGCCTTATCGCATGCTGCTTCCTCCCGGAGACGCCTCGTTGGCGAGGTCGTGTAATCGATTACATCGATCTTGCACCGGGTCGGCGCGTCTGTCAAACGCTGAACGAGGCGAAGAGATCCCGGAGGCGGCGGGCGGGATGGACGAGCGCGGCACGACGGTGCGGGCGAGGACCGGGGGACCGGTGGAGCCGGGCTCGCCCGCGCTCGCGCCGGTGCGCATCACCGACGTCGCGCGCCTCGCCGACGTCTCGACCGCCACCGTCTCGCGCGTGCTCGCACATCCCGAGCGGGTCGCACCGGCGACGCGCGCGCGGGTGGAGGAGGCCGTCGCGCGGCTCGGCTGGGTGCCGAACCCGGCGGCGCGCACGCTGCGCTCGCAGAAGACGCGCATGGTCCTCGTCGTGCTGCCCGACCTCGAGAACGTGTTCTTCTCGCGCATCCTGCGCGGCATCGAGGAGACTCTGGCGGCGGCGGGCTACGGCATGATCATCGCCGATCTCGGGCCCGCCTCGCCGCGCGCCGGCGCGCTCGCCGCCTTCGCGCGCCGTCAGGTCGACGGGGTCGTCCTGCTCAACGGCCGCCGCCTCGGGCCCGAGGCGCAGGACATGCCGACGATCGCACTGTGCGAGGCCATCCCCGACGCGGCGATCCCGCAGATCGTCATCGACAACCGCGCGGCCGCGCGGCGCGTCGTCGCGCATCTCGTCGGGCTCGGGCATCGGCGCATCGCCCATCTCGCGGGGCCGGAGGGCAACGTGCTCGAGATCGAGCGCGCCGCCGGATACGAGGAGGGCCTGCGCGACGCGGGGATCGCCCACGACGCCGATCTCGTCTGGCCCGGCGACTACACGCTCGAGGCGGGCGTCGCGGCGGCGTCGCGGCTCCTCGACGCCCGCGCGCGAGACCCGGGGCCCCCGACGGCGGTGTTCGCCTCGAACGACACGATGGCGATCGGCCTCGTCGGCGCGCTCCAGGAGGCGGGGCTCGCCGTGCCGGGGGACGTCTCGGTCGCGGGTTTCGACGACATCGAGTTCGCCTCCATGTGCCGCCCGGCGCTCACCACGGTGCGCCAGCCCCGCCGCGATCTCGGCCGTGTCGCGGCGGAAGCGATGCTGGCGACGCTCGCCGGGCGCGAGACATCGGCGAGCGGCCCGCTCGCCACCGAGCTCGTGGTGCGGGCCTCGACGGGGCCGGCCCCGCGAAGGCGCCGTGCATAGACGCCGGCCTCGGGCCGGTGCATCGAAATCGCCTCCCGGTGCGTTGGGCTCGCGAGGCGCCGACACGCGGCGCGCCGCCACGGGAGGGATGCCCGATGCGAGACGCAGAGAACCGCTCCAGCGGCGACACGCACGCGGCGTGCTCCGTGCAGACCCGGATGTTGCAGGCGCTCGTCGCCTTCGCCACGATCATGACCGGGGCCGCCGTCGCGCTCTCCCAGACCGTGACGTCCGACGATCCGGGCATCGCGGCGCCGGGGCCGACGACGGGTGGCCTGGAGTCGTGGTGGTGGGTCGTCGTCATCGTGGTGCTCGCCGTCGTCGCCATCTGGTACGCCCAGCGGCGGCGCCCGCGTGGACCGCGCTGAGGCGCGCACGCCCGGCTCGGCACGTGTCCCGGTGCGTCCCGGTGCGTCTTGGTCGCGGCAGCCGCGCCTTGACGCCCCCGCGGCGCGGCACCACGTGCGAGACGACGAGGAACGACTTGGATGCCGCCTTCCCCCGGGCGGCGCGCCCGGATACGAAGGCAGCATGAACAGATCGAAGATCCCCGGCGGACGCGTCGTCGTCGCCCTCCTCGCCGCCGCGCTCGTCGCGGCTGCTTTCGCGCTCGCGCCGTCGCGGTCCCACGCGGCCGAGGTCTCCTACTCGGAGTTCGTCTCCGCGGTGGAGACCGGCGAGGTGACGTCGGTGCGCATCCGCGGGCAGGAGGTGCAGGCGGTGACGCTCTCGGGCCGCCAGCTCGAATCCTTCGTCCCAGAGGGGGCGGACATCGTCGGCGCGCTGCGCGCGAACGGGGTCGAGATCGTCGCCGAGCCGCCGCCGAGCGAGGGCGCGGGCTCGCTCATCGGCGCCCTCCTGCCGATCCTGCTGCTCGTCTTCCTGTTCTTCTTCCTGCTCCGGCGCATGCGTGGGGGCGGCGCCGGCGGCGCGGGCGGGCTCACGTCCGTCGGCAAGTCGAAGGCCAAGCTCCTCACCGAGGCGCACGGCAAGGTGACGTTCGACGACGTCGCGGGCATCGACGAGGCCAAGGAGGATCTCCAGGAGATCGTCGAGTTCCTGCGCGATCCCCAGAAGTTCCAGCGGCTCGGCGGGCGCATCCCGCGCGGCGTGCTGCTCGTCGGCTCGCCCGGCACCGGCAAGACCTTGACCGCCCGCGCCGTCGCGGGCGAGGCGAACGTGCCGTTCTTCACGATCTCGGGCTCGGACTTCGTCGAGATGTTCGTCGGCGTCGGCGCGAGCCGCGTGCGCGACATGTTCGAGCAGGCGAAGAAGAACTCGCCGTGCATCATCTTCATCGACGAGATCGACGCGGTCGGCCGTCACCGTGGCGCCGGGCTCGGCGGCGGCAACGACGAGCGCGAGCAGACCCTGAACCAGCTCCTCGTCGAGATGGACGGCTTCGAGGCGAACGAGGGTGTCATCATCATCGCCGCGACGAACCGCCCGGACGTGCTCGATCCCGCGCTGCTGCGGCCGGGCCGCTTCGACCGGCAGATCGTCGTGCCGAACCCCGACGTGACCGGCCGCGAGAAGATCCTGCGGGTGCACGTGCGCAAGGTCCCGCTCGCGCCCGACGTCGACACCAAGGTGATCGCGCGGGGCACGCCGGGCTTCTCGGGCGCCGACCTGATGAACCTCGTCAACGAGGCGGCGCTGCTCGCCGCGCGGCGCGGCAAGCGCATCGTGACGATGCAGGAGTTCGAGGACGCCAAGGACAAGGTCATGATGGGCGCGGAGCGCCGTACCCTCGTCATGACCGAGGACGAGAAGAAGCTCACCGCCTATCACGAGGCCGGTCATGCGGTGGTGGCGCTCAACGTCCCGGCGACCGACCCGGTGCACAAGGCCACCATCATCCCGCGCGGGCGCGCGCTGGGCATGGTCATGCAGCTGCCCGAGCACGACAAGCTGTCGATGTCCTTCGAGCAGATGACATCGCGCCTCGCCATCATGATGGGCGGGCGCGTGGCCGAGGAGATGATCTTCGGACGCGACAAGGTGACGTCGGGCGCCCAGTCCGACATCGACCAGGCGACGCGGCTCGCCAAGATGATGGTGACCCGCTGGGGCTTCTCGGAGGAGCTCGGCACGGTCTCCTACGGCGACAACCAGGACGAGGTCTTCCTCGGCATGCAGGTGGGCCGGCAGCAGCACGTCTCCGAGGCGACCGCGCGCAAGATCGACACGGAGGTGCGCCGCTTCGTCGAGAACGGCCTCTCCGAGGCGCGGAGGATCCTCACGGAGAAGCGCGACCAGCTCGAGACCATGGCCCGTGCGCTGATCGAGTACGAGACGCTGACCGGGCAGGAGATCCGCGACCTCATCCAAGGTAAGCAGCCGGTGCGCGAGGAGGCGGGCGCGACCCGCCGCGGGCTGCCGTCGATCACGAAGCCGACCTGACGCGGCCTCCGGAGGCGAGCAGCGCGTCGACCTGCGTGCCCGCGATGCTCCGCGACAGCGGGGAGAAATCCCCCGCCGGCCCGAGCATGGCCTCGGCCGCGTCCTTGATCAGCCGGTGCGTCGCGCGCGCCAGCGCCGAGCCGAGCGAGATCCGCGCCACGCCCGCCGCGGCGAAGTCCGCACGGGTGTGCCGGGTGAAGCCCCCCGCCGCGAGCGCGTTCACCGGCACGGCGACGCTCGCGCAGATGCGCGCCACGTCGTCCAGGGACGCTGGCGCCGGAAGGTAGACGCCGTCAGCCCCCGCATCCGCGAAGGCCTGGAGGCGCCGGATGCCCTCGGCGAAATCGTAGGCCCCGGTCATCACGCCGTCCGCCCGGGCGAGCAGCACGATGTCGCGCGGACAGGCCCGCGCCGCCGCCGCACCGGCGCGAATGCGCTCCACCGCGAGGTCGAACGGGTAGGCTTCGCCCGCGGGCGGCGCGACGTCCTCGATCGAGAGCCCGGCGAGCCCCGCCTCGCAGGCGAGCCGCACGGTGCGCGCTACGTCTTCCGGTGCGTCACCGTAGCCGTTCTCGAGGTCCGCCGAGACCGGCAGGGGCGTCGCCGACACGAGGTCCTGCGCGTGCGCGAGCATCTCGTCGCGGGAGACGTGGCCCATGTCCGGGCGTCCGAGCGTGAAGGCGTAGGCCGCCGACGAGGTGCCGAGCGCCTGCGCGCCGAGCGCCGCCAGCATCCGGGCCGAGCCGAGATCCCAGGCGTTGGCGAGCACGAAGGGGTCGCCCGGGCGGTGCAGGGCGCGGAAGGCGGGGCCGGGATCGTGGGGCATGGGCGGGCGTCCTCTCGCGAGCGGGGGTGTGCGCGCGTCAGGATCGCAGGTCTCGCGTGCGCGGGGAAGCGCCGTCGTCGGCGCTCCCCCGTCGCTCTGCCTGCTCCGTCGGCGCGCCGGCGTCAGCGCGCCGCCTGCTCGATCAGCGGGGTGATCCGCCGGATCGCCACGCGGCGGTTGCGCTCCTCGGCGCTCTCCGTCGCCACCTTCAGGAACTCCTCCCCGTAGCCCTGCGTGACGAGATTCTCGGGCGGGATGCCGTAGGCTTCCGAGAGGACGAAGGCGACGCTCTCGGCGCGGCGGTCGGAGAGCGACAGGTTGTCGATCTGCGGCCCGACGGCGTCAGTGTGGCCCTCGACGAGGAAGATCTCGTTCATGTCCTGCGCCAGCACCTGGCGCATGGCCCGCGCGACGGGGGCGAGCGCCGCCACCTGATCCTGCGACAGGCGCCAGGCACCGGTGGCGAAGGTGACGACGTCGAGGTCGACCCGGCGCATGTAGTCGCGCAGGTTGGAATTGTAGCGCACCTCGTCGAGGCTGTAGGTCCGCGGCGGCGGCGCCACCGGCGGCGCGCTGAAGGCGGTGATCACCTCCGGCGGCGGGCCGACGAGCCCGGCGTCCACCTCTTCCAACGTGACGACGTACTCGTCTTGCGGGATCGAGACCGGCGGTGGCGGGAGAGCCAGCGACCACTCGTCCTCGAGGAACGGCTGCTCGTTCGGGCGAAGCCGAGCCCGCCGCCGATCGCCGCGCAGCTCCTCGTCGCGCAGCCAGACGGCGTCGTCGGCGAAACGGTCGGGCCGGTTGTCGATGAGCACCGTCTCGGTGCCGTCGGGTGCGCGGCGGATGCGGCGCAGCAGGTTCCCCCGGCCGTCCGTCTCGGTGATCACCTGCCAGCCACCGGGGCGCTCCGCGATCAGGATGCGCCGCTCGCCGCGCTCGATCACGCGCACGTCGTCATAGTAGCGATCGAGACGTTCTCGCTCGTCATTGTAGATGATGATCCGGTCGCCTTCGCGCACGATGGTGCGCGCCCCGGGCTCGACGATGACGGTGCGCCCGTCGATGACGCGCTCCTCGCGCTGGCGTCGCACGTCGGCGAGCCCGCGCGCCCCCTGCTCGAGGATGCCGAACAGCGCACCGAGGCCTTCGGCGCTGGGGGCCGTCGGCTCCGCCGGCAGCACGGGGGCGGGACCGGTCGCAGCGGGTGCGGCGGGCGGCGGCGCGGCGGTGGGGGCGGGGGCAGGAGCCGGAGCGGCGGTGGGCGCAGGTGCCGGTGCGGGTGCGGTCGCCGGGGCGGGCTCCGTCGCCGCAGGCGCCGCGGACGCGGGCTCCTCGACCGTCAGCGACTGCGCGGCCGGCTCCTCCGCGGTCGGCTCCTCTGCGGTCGGCTCCTCCGCGGCCGGCTCCTCCGCTACGGAATCCGCGGAGGTGGGCTCCTCCTGAAGGGCCTCCTCGGCGGGCGCGGGCTCCTCGGCGGGCGCGGGCTCCTCGGCGGGCGCGGGC
>NZ_JBQTCJ010000030.1:0-54849 GCF_052380005.1 Salinarimonas sp. NSM | reverse complement strand
GCCACGTCCGGCAGGAGCGGCGGGCTCGCCACCGGCCAGGCGGGGGCGAAGGCGGCGAGGAAGATCGCGCCGAAGGCGAGCGACCCGAACAGGATCGCGTCGGCCAGCAGCAGGAAGACGAGGCCCCACCAGGCGGGCGGCCGCGGGTGGGCGAGGTGGAGCGGCAGCCGCACCCCGCGCCCCGCGTCCTCGGGCGGCGGATCCGCGGGCGCGGCGTCGCTCGCCGCCCACCGCCAGGCGAGGACGAGCGTCAGCACGAGGCCCGCGGGCGCGAGCCAGTAGAGCCCCGCCAGCATCGCCCCGAAGAAGACCGCCAGCGCGAGCGCCGTCCACAGGGGCGTGTAGTCCTGGTTCGGCAGGACGAGGATCTGCTCGGGTTCCGCCTCCACCATGGACACGCACAGCGTCTCCATGCGCCCCTCGCGCACGCGCCCGAGATAGCCCTCTCCGGCGGCGAGGGCCTGCGGGAGCGCGGGCTCCTCGTGGAGCGGGTCGCGGCCGCCGACGTGCGGCAGGCTCGCGAAATTGTAGGGTGCGGGCGGCGTCGGCATCGCCCATTCGAGGGTGCCGGCCTTCCACGGGTTGCGTCGGAACGACCGGCCGTGGCGCAGCTGCAGGAAGATGTCGAGGGCGACGAGGGCGAAGCCCGCGGTCAGCACGAAGGAGCCGATCGACGAGATCAGGTTCGGCACGTCCCAGCCGAGCCCCGGCGCGTAGGTGAAGACCCGCCGCGGCATGCCCAGGAGCCCCGTCCAGTGCATGACCAGGAAGGTGAGGTTGAAGCCCGCGAAGATCAGCCAGAAGGCGGTCTTGCCCACGCCGAAGACCGGCAGGCGCCCGCTGATCTGCGGCAGCCAGTAGTACATGCCCGCGATCGCCGGCAGCACGAAGCCGCCGATGAGGACGTAGTGCAGGTGGGCGACGACGAAGTGGGTGTCGTGCACCTGCTCGTCGAACGGCACGACCGCCACCATCACCCCGGTGAGCCCGCCCGCGACGAAGACGAAGAAGAAGCCGAGGATGTAGAGCATCGGCAGGGTCAGCACCGGGCGGCCCTTCGCCAGCGTCGCGAGCCAGGCGAAGATCTGCACCGCCTGGGGCACGGTGACGAGCAGCGAGGCGGCGGAGAAGAACGCGAGCGAGAGCCGCGGCAGGCCCGTCGCGAACATGTGGTGCACCCAAAGCCCGAAGGAGAGGAAGCCGACCGCCACCACCGCCGCCACGACCCAGGAATAGCCGACGATCGGGCGCCGGGCGAAGACCGGGAGCACGGTCGAGATCACCCCCGCGGCGGGGATGAAGATGATGTAGACCTCCGGGTGGCCGAACAGCCAGAACAGGTGCTGCCACAGGAGCGGGTCGCCGCCGAGCTCTGGGTCGAAGAACGGCCAGCCGAAGGCGCGCTCGACCTCGAGCAGGATCGAGCCGAGGATGAGGGGCGGGAAGCCGCCGAGGATCATGAAGGCCGTGACGAGGAGGTACCACGCCATCAAGGGCATGCGCCCGAGCGACATGCCCGGCGCGCGGACCTTGAGGATCGTCACCACGATCTCGACCGCCGCGGCGATGGCCGAGACCTCGACGAAGGTGATGCCGAGAAGCCAGATGTCGGCGCCGATGCCCGGCGAGTAGGGCTTCGTCGACAGCGGCGTGTACATGAACCAGCCGCCGTCGGGCGCCACGCCGAAGGCGATCGAGCCGAGCACGGTCGTGCCGCCGAGGAGGTAGCACCAGTAGCCGAAGGCGGAGAGGCGCGGGAATGCCAGGTCGCGCGCGCCGAGCAGCTTCGGCAGGATGTAGAGCGCCATGCCCTCGATGAAGGGGATGGCAAACAGGAACATCATCACCGTGCCGTGGGTGGTGACGACCTGGGCGTAGGCGTCGGGCCCGAGCACGTCGTTGCCCGGCAGCGCGAGCTGCGTGCGCACCAGCATCCCCAGGATGCCGGCGGCCACGAAGAACGCGAGCGCGGTGAGCATGAAGCGGCGCCCCACGATGGTGTGGTTCACCGCCGCGAGACGCGCCAGCCCCGGGGGCGTGTCCCAGACGGCCCAGAGGGCACGGTGGAGGCGGATCGCCCGCGCGCGGCGGGTGGCGAGGATCGGATCCGTCATCGGCGCGCCTCCCGGGCGTCCTGCTCGGCGAGGCGCGCGAGCGCGTCCGCGTAGGCGGTGGGTGCGTGGGCCACGACCTCGAAGGTCATGCCCGCGTGCCCGACGCCGCAATACTCGGCGCAGACGGCGCCGTAGGTGCCGGGCTCCTCGGCGAGGATCGTGATCGTGTTGACGCGTCCGGGGATGGCGTCGCGCTTGCCCGCGAGCCGCGGCACCCAGAAGGAATGGATGACGTCGGCGCTCGCGATCGCGACCTCGACGGGGCGGCCGGCCGGGACGTGCAGGCGTCCCTCCAGCGTGAGCGGGCCTTCGGGCGCGTCCTCGTGCGTGAAGGTCCAGGTCCATTGCCGCGCCAGCGCCTGGACGCGTACCGGCGCCTCGCCGGTGCGCGCGGCGTCGTCGATCGGGTCGATGGCGAAGGCGTAGACGAGGAGCGCGAGCAGCGTCACGAAGGGGAAGGCGAGCCCGCCGCCCCACAGCCAGACGCCGTCGCCGGGCGGCCGCGATGAAACCGCCGAGCCTCTTCGCGCTTGAAGGAAGGGGATCACCGCGAGCAGGCACACGCCCACCAGGATGAGCGTCGCGCCGGCGAGCATGATCCACCACAGGGTCGCGACCCGCTCCGCCGCCGGCCCCGCCGGGTCGAGCGTCGAGAGCGGGCCGGCGCACCCGGCGAGCGCGGCCGCGGCCGCGATCGCGCCACCCCGAACGAGCGAGGAGCCCCCATGCGTGCCCACCGGTCCAACGCCATCGCCACGACGCTCGGCAAGCCCGACGCGCTCGGCGATCTCGACAGCCGCGTGGCGCTGTTCGGCCACCCCGTCCACGCGATGCTCGTCGCCTTCCCGATCGCGGGGGTGTTCTGGGTCGCGGGATCGGACGCCGCCTATTGGTGGACGCTCGATCCGTTCTTCGCCCGCGCCGGCCTGTGGGGCGCGGGCGCGGCCTTCGTGATGGGCTGCGCCGCCGCGCTCTCGGGCTTCGGCGAGATGATGCTCGTGCCCGGCGCCCGCCGCCGTCCCGCCGGATGGACGCACGGCGTCATCGCCATGACGCTGGTGGGTGTTCTCGCGCTGAGCTGGGCGCATCGGATCGACGACCACGTCGCCGCCGTGCTGCCGTGGGGGCTCGCCCTCTCGGGGCTGCAGCTCGTCCTGGTCGGCTTCGCCGGATGGCACGGCGGCAAGCTCGTGTTCGAGCACCGTTTCGGCATCGCGGCACCCGAGGACGAAGACGAGGAGGGCGCCGGCGGCGGTGCCGGCGCCGGCGCCGGGGAGCCGTGAGAAGAGCTCGTCGAGGAGGTTTCCCGGAAACCCGTCCGGCCGCCCGTCCCGCAGGAAGGCCGGGAAGATCTCGGCGCCGATCTCCGGCTTGCCGAGCACGAAGACGAGCACGGCCGAGACGAGGACGATCGCCACCGTCACCAGGGCCGCACGCGTTCTCGGGCCGGGCTCGAGGCGCTTCGTGCGCCGCGCGAGCCCGCGTCCGATCAGCATGTGGAGCAGGCCCATGCCGCCCACGGCGGTGAGCTTTCCCGCGAGCCAGGGCGTCTCCCAGGAGGCGACGAAGACGAGCGCCGTGCCCGTCGCCACGGTGAACACGGCGGCGGGCGAGACCACGACCTCGAAGGCGAGGCGCGTGAAGCGCATGCGCCGGGCGTACTCGCCCTCGTCGGGCTCGGTGCGGCCGCCGATCAGGGCGGGAAGCGCGACGAGCCCCGCCGCCCAGAGCGACAGGAAGGCGATGTGGGCGGCCTTGAGCCAGATCTCGAGCATGCTGGTCCGGAACGTGGAGGGTCGCACGGACAATGTTCCGGACGCCCAGGCCGTTCCGGCCAGGCTGCGCGAGTGGTCGCGATCCTCAGCCGAGGACCTCCATGCGCACCTGCGCGGTGCCGCTGGCGAGCATGCCGACCGCGCGGGCGGCGCCGCGGGAGAGGTCGATCTCGCGTCCGCGCACGAAGGGGCCGCGGTCGGTGATGCGCACGACGACGGACTTGCCGTTGGCGACGTTGGTGACACGCACCTTCGTGCCGAAGGGCAGCGTCTTGTGGGCGGCGGTGAGCGCGTCCATGTCGTAGCGCTCGCCGCTCGCGGTGCGCCGGCCGTGGAAGCCGGGGCCGTACCAGGACGCGTGCACGGTCGCCGCGTGGATCGCGCCTGCGGCCCCGTCGACCGGATGGGCCCGTGCCTGGGGCGCGAGGAGGGGAGTGGAGAGGAGAGCCGTCGAGAGGAGGGCGGCTGCCGCCGCGTGCCGGATGCGCGTCATCGTTTGGTTCGTCGCCGTTCGTTGGGAGCTTCGTCGAGTGCCGTTCGGCGCGCCCCTATGGCGGTTCGTTCCGGGCGCGAATGCGGTCGCGGCCGGGACGGCTCTGGGCCATTTCCGGGCAGGCCCGTCACATTTCGCGAGCGGCCGCGGTCTTACCGGAGCCTTCTCCTTCTCCAACGTGAAAGGAGGAGGGGGGCGTCGGCCATCCGCGAAACCCCGTTCGCGACCTCTAGGCCAGAGCGTTAGCGGTGGCGGCGTCCTCGAGGAGGGCCAGCGAGGGCGTGAGCGAGAGCAGCGTGCGGGAATATTCCGTCCGCGGGCCCGCGAAGAACGCTGCGCTCTCCCCGGCCTCGACGAGCCGCCCGTCCTTCATCACCGCGATGCGGTCGGCCATCTGCCGCACGACCGCGAGATCGTGGCTGATGAACAGGATCGAGAGCGCGAAGCGCTCCTGCAGGTCCTTCAGGAGGTTCAGCACCTGCGCCTGGATCGAGACGTCGAGCGCCGAGGTCGGCTCGTCGCACACGAGCACGTCCGGCCGCGCCAGCAGCGCGCGCGCGATGGCGATGCGCTGGCGCTGGCCGCCGGAGAACTGGTGCGGGTAGCGCTCGGCCGCGTCCTCCGGCAGCCCCACCAGGGCGAGCATGGCGCGCGCGAGCCGGTCGCGCGCCGGGGCGTCGGGCTCGATCCGGTAGAGCGCCAGCGGCTCCGCCAGGATCGCGCCGACGCGCCGGCGGGAATTGAGCGACGAGTGGGGATCCTGGAACACCATCTGGATCGCGCGGCGCGCCGGATGCGACCGTGGCCGCGACGATCCCGGCGGCAGCGGGGCGCCGTCGTGGCGCATCACGCCCGCCGTGGGCTCGACGAGCCCCATGATCGCCTTCGCCAGCGTCGACTTGCCCGAGCCGCTCTCGCCGACGAGGCCCAGCACAGACCCACGCGGCAGCGCCAGCGTGACGTCGCTGACGGCGCGGATCGGCTCTCCCTTGCGGAAGAGCCCGCGGCGCGGGCCGGGGAAGGCGACGCCGAGACCCTCGACCGCGAGCGCCTCGGCGGCGGGCGGCGTGGCGCCGGCCTCGCGATGCGCCTGCAGCCAGCGCTCGGCGTCCTTCGCGGTATTCTCGGCGGCGGCCGGGCGCACGATCGCGGGCGCGCCGTCCACGGCGATGAGCGGGAAGCGGTGGAGCCGGCGCTCGAGCCGCGGCACCGAGGCCATCAGGCTCCTCGTATAGGCCGCCTGCGGCCGGCCGAGCACGTCGCGCGTCGGGCCCGCTTCCACGACGCGGCCGTGGCGCAGGACGGTCACCCGGTCGGTCACCTGCGCGATGACGCCGATGTCGTGGGTGATCAGCACCATGCCGATGCCGCGCTCGTCCACCAGCCGGCGGATCAGCGCCAGCACCTGCGACTGCACGGCGACGTCGAGCGCCGTCGTCGGCTCGTCGGCGATGACGAGCTCGGGGTTGGTGCACAGCGCGAGCGCGATCACGACGCGCTGGCGCATGCCCCCGGAGAACTGGTGCGGATAGGCCTTCATCCGCCGCTCGGCATCGCGGATGCCGGTCTGCGCGAGGAGCGCCGCCGCCCGCGCCCGTGCCGCCGCGTCGCCGAGGCCGGGCTCGTGGGCGAGGATCGTCTCGACGAGCTGCGCCTCGATCGTCATCAAGGGGTTGAGGCTCGTCTGCGGGTCCTGGAAGATCATCGAGATCCGCTTGCCGCGCGCCGTGTGGCGGGCGGCGGGGGAGAGCGCGAGCAGGTCCGTGCCGCCGAGCCGGATCGTCCCCGCGGCGACGCGGCCGGGCTCGGAGAGGAGGCCGGTGATCGCGGCGGCGATCGTCGACTTGCCGGCCCCGCTTTCGCCCACGAGGCCGTGGATCTCCCCCGGCGCGACCGCGAGGCTCACGTCCTCCACGGCCGTGAACACGCCCCGCCGGCCGGGGAATTCTACCGTCAGGCCCTCGACCTCCAGCATCAGCGAAGCCTCGGGTTGAAGACGTCGCGCAGGAAGTCGCCCAGCACGTTGATGGCCACCACGAGCACGACGAGGAAGGCGGTGGGCACCCAGAGGATCCACCACTCGCCCGAGAGAAGGAACTGCATGCCGATGCGGATCAGCGTGCCGAGCGAGGGCGCGTCGGCGGGCAGCCCCACGCCGAGGAACGAGAGCGTCGCCTCGAGCAGGATGGCGGACGCGAGATCGACGGTGGCGATGACGAGGAGCGGGCCGACGACGTTCGGCAGGATCTCCACGAGGAGGATGCGCGCCGGGTGGACGCCCATGGCGATGGCGGCCTGGACGTAGTCCTCGTTCTTGGCCCGGAACGTCGAGGCACGCGCCGTGCGGGCGAAGTTCACCCACAGCGACAGGCCGATCGCCACGATCAGCACCGCGACCCGGGTCTCCTCCTGTGCATCGCGCGGGAGCACGCCGCGGGCGATGCCGTCGATCAGGAGCGCGGTGAGGATCGCCGGCAGCGCGAGCTGCACGTCGGCGATGCGCATCACCACCGCGTCGAAGCGCCCGCCGATCCACCCCGCGGCGAGGCCGAGCCCGATGCCGAGCACGGCTGCGAAGGCCATCGCCGAGAGGCCGATGACGAGCGAGAGACGCGCGCCGTAGAGGATGGCGGAGACCATGTCGCGGCCCTGGTCGTCGGTGCCGAGGAGGAAGCGCGGGTCGGCGCCCTCCTGGAAGGCCGGCGGGCGCAGGGCGTCGATCAGGCTGAAGCTCGCGAGGTCGTAGGGGTCGCTGGGCGCGATCCACGGCGCCAGCGCCGCGCCGGCGATGATCGCGAGCGCGACGAGCGCGCAGGCGATCACGAGCGGGCTGCGGGAGAGGAGGTGGAGGGCCTCGGA
Source organism: Salinarimonas sp. NSM (assembly GCF_052380005.1). Taxonomy (NCBI): domain Bacteria; kingdom Pseudomonadati; phylum Pseudomonadota; class Alphaproteobacteria; order Hyphomicrobiales; family Salinarimonadaceae; genus Salinarimonas; species Salinarimonas sp. NSM. The sequence continues at coordinate 47,608 of NZ_JBQTCJ010000030.1, read as the reverse complement.
GTCGCGGAGCAGCGTGCGCATGTCAGGCGGCCCCCGTGACGCGGATGCGCGGATCGATGGCCGCGTAGAGGAGATCGACGAGGAGGTTGATCGCCACGAAGACGAAGCCGATCAGCACCAGGTAGACGGCCATCACGGGGATGTCGACGAAGCGGATCGACTCGAGGAAGAGCAGCCCGAGGCCGGGCCACTGGAAGACGCTCTCGGTGACGATCGAGAAGGCGATGACCCCGCCGAACTGGAGCGCCACGATGGTGACGACCGGAACCAGCGTGTTCCCGAGCGCGTGCCGGTAGTGGATCGACCGCAGCGGCAGGCCGCGCGCCATGGCGAAGCGGATGTGGTCGGTGCGCATGACCTCCATCATCTCGGCGCGCACGAGCCGCAGCGTCAGCGTGAGCTGGTAGAGGCCCAGCGTCACCGCGGGCAGGATCAGCGCGCGCCAGCCGTCGATCGTGAGCAGGCTCGTGCGCCAGCCGCCGATGTCGACGGTGCCGCCGCGCCCGAAGGTGGGCAGCCAGCCGAGCTGCACCCCGAACAGGAAGATCAGGAGGATGCCGATGACGAAGGTCGGCACCGAGACGCCGATCAGCGTGCCGATCAGGAGCGCCTGCGTCGCCGGGGAGCGGGGCTTCAAGGCCGCGTAGACGCCCCCGGGCACGCCCACCACGAGGGAGATGAGGAGCGCGACGAGGCCGAGCTCGAGCGTCGCGGGAATGCGCTGCGCAATCATCTCCCCCACAGGCTGGCGGGTGCGGTAGGAATAGCCGAAGTCGAGCGTCGCGAGGTCCGCCACGAAGCGCGCGAACTGCACGGGCACGGGGTCGGTCAGCCCCAGCTCGACGCGCAGCCGCGCCATGTCCTCCGGCGCGGTCTCGACGCCGGTCATCTGCGAGACGGGATCGCCGACGAACCGGAACAGCGCGAAGGCCAGCGCCGCGACGGCGAGCATGACGAAGAGGGACTGGAGGAGCCGGCGGGCGAGGAAGGGGATCATGGGCCGACGCGCCCGTGCCTGGGGGCTCGTCGCGCTCCATCGGATTTCTCGCTCGCGGCGACGGTCGGAGCGTAGCCGGAACGCCCCGCACCCCTAGCCCCTCTCCACGAGGGAGAGGGGAACCCCGTTGCACGTGTCATCGACGTCGAGCGAGGTCTTCCGACGTCGACCGATAAAGGAGAGCGGCCGAAGCAGGCTCTCCCCTCTCCCTCGTGGAGAGGGGCCGGGGGTGTGGGGCGTTCAGGACGATCTCGCCGCGGATGCCGGGCGCCCATCATGGATCGCGCCGATCGGGCCGGCACGTCGCTCAATTCACCCGCACCCAGCGCAGCATGAAGAAGTTGTCCGGCCGCTGCACCAGGTCGATGTTCGCCTTCGCGGCCCAGATCAGCGGCTCGACGTAGAGCGGCACGTAGGCGACCTCCGCCTGGAGGACGGCGGCGATCTCGTCGAGCATGGCCTGGCGGGCGGCGGGGTCGAGCTCCTGCTGGACGAGCGGCAGCAGCGCGTCGACGCGCGCGCTGGAATAGCCGCCGAAGTTCCACGAGCCGACGCGGGTCTCCTCGTTGGGCGTCGCGGCGAGGAAGCGGATCGGGTGCTCGGCGTCGAAGGTGCCCGGCGACCAGCCCAGCAGGTACATGTCGAAATTGTCCGCCCGCAGCTCCTCCCAGTAATTGCGCACCGGCATCACCGTGAGCTCGGCGTCGATGCCGACGCGGGCGAGCATGGAGGCGATCGCGCGGCAGACGGCCTCGTCGTTGATGTAGCGGTCGTTGGTGCACATCAGGCCGAAGGAGAAGCCGTCCGGGTAGCCCGCCTCCGCGAGGAGCGCGCGGGCGCCGGCCTCGTCGAAGCCGATCGGCGCGTCGTTCGCCTCGGAATAGCCGCTCAGGCCCGCCGGCAGGAGCTGGCTCGCGGGCACCGACTTGCCGCGCATGATCACCCGGCCGATCGTATCGACGTCGATGGCGAGCGCCACCGCCCGGCGCACCCGCGCGTCGAGGAAGGGGTTCGGCGCGCCGGCGTCGGCGCCGTACTTCAGCACCTCCCGGTCGTGTCCGAAGCCGAGCACGATGACGCGCGTCTCCAGCCCCTCCAGCACCCGGAAGCCCTCGCGGCCCTCGACCTGCGCCACGTCCTGGAGCGGGATCGGCGAGATCATGTCGATCTCCCCCGACAGCAGCGCCGCGAGCCCGGTCGCGGCGTTGCCGATCGGCGTGAAGATCGCGCGCGTGATGTTGTGCTCGCGCACGCCCCACCAGCCGTCGAAGGGCTCGAGCACCGTCTCGATGCCGGGATCGCGGGAGACGAGCCGGAAGGGGCCGGTGCCGTTGGCGTCGCGCGTGGCGGCGTTCTCCGCGTCGCGCGCGGGGCGCACCGCGTCGTTCGCTTCCGCCCACTCGCGGTCCATGATCAGGAAGTTCGCGATCGAATCGGGGAAGAGCGGGTTCGGCGCGCTCGTCACGAAGTCGATCGTTGTGTCGTCGACGACCCGCACCTCGGTGACCGGCGCGAACCAGGAGCGCACGTCGCTCTCCTCGGAGGCGGCGCGCTCGTAGGAGAACAGCACGTCGTCGGCGGTGAAGGCCGCGCCGTCGTGGAACGTCACGCCCTCGCGAAGCCGGAAGCGCCAACCGTCCTCGCCCTCCAGCGGCGCCCACGCGGTGGCGAGCGACGGCTCGATCGCCATGTCGGCATCGCGACGCACGAGCCCCTCGTAGACGTTGTTGAGGAAGGACGTCACGGGCGCTGCGTTCACCGCGTGCGGGTCCATGGTCTGCGGATCGGTGGCGCTCGACCAGCGGAAGGTCTCGGCCGAGGCGGGCAGGGTGCCGGCGAGGCCGGCGACCGCGAGCGCGGCGAGCTGCAGGATGGGACGCATGGGGAAACCTCCGGCCGTCTATTCACGTTTCGAAACGTGAATTGTCGATTTCCACGCACCCTGCACGATATCACCGCCTGCGACAATCGATACCGCCGCCCCGACGGCAGCGCTCGCGAGAACGTGTTCGGGCCTCCCGCGGGGCGTTCAGCCGCGGTCGCGCTCCGCGCGCAGCCGCTTGATCCGGTCGAGCACCGATTTCGGATCGTAGGGCTTGGGCAGCGTCGGGCCCTGCTCGCAGATCTCGGAGGCTTCCTCGACGGCTGTCTCCAGGCTGCCGGCGAGGACGATGTCGATGTCGGGATGGATCTCGGCGATCCAGGCGCGCAGCGCGAAGGCGTTCTCGGAGCCCGGCAGGCGGGCGTCGACGAAGGCGATGTCGATCCCGAGCGACGCCTCGCCGAGGAAGGTGCGTGCCTCCGCGGCGCTGGAGGCCTCGACCACCTTCAGCCCGCATTCGCGGAGGAATTCGGCCAGGTTGTGGCGCACGATGACGTCGGCGTCGACGAGGAGGACGGTCTGCATGACGATCTCCCGGATGGAACGGATCAGGTTCCTGAACCGCCCGGCTCCAGGAGACGTTCCAGCCGCGCGCACACCGCATCGCTCGAGACCGGCTTCGGCAGGAAGGCGTCGACGCGCGCGGCGGCCGCCGCCGACGGGTCGAGATGGCCGGAGAGCACGAGGATGGGCAGCGCTGCGACGCGTGCGCGCGCCTCGCGGGCGAGCTCGAGCCCGTCGATCGCGCCGGGGGTGCGCACGTCCGTGACGATCGCGTCGACGGGCAGGCCGGAGCGCAGCACGTCGCGCCCTTCCTCCGCGGTGGTGCAGGCCACGACGACGTAGCCGGCGTCCCGCAGCGTCTCCTCGAGATCGAGCCGCACGAGCGGCTCGTCCTCCACGAGGAGAACGGTCGCGCTCCGCTCGATCGCGCGCTCGGGCACGGGCTCGGTCATCGCGGGTCGGCCATGGGATGGTGTACTCCGGCATCGACCGCCGCCGACGCCTACTCGAAGGGCTGGATCACACGGGCCAGGGTCCGTGCACGGGCCGTACGCGAACAGATTACGCGCTCCGGCGCAAGTCGTTCCATCGCACGAAGCACTCGAGAGAGGTGGATCCCCCATGATGACCGGCGCCGGAACGGCCACGCATCGCCCGCGTTCCTCGATGAGCTGCGAAGGAGGTGTTTCATGCGCAGGAGATCCATCGTCGCCCTGCTCGTCTACCTGCCGACGAACGCGGTGCTCTTCGGCATCGGTGCGGTGACCATCCTCGTCGTGCCGGCGCTGAACGCCCGCGCGGACGTGCTGATCCCCATCGTCGTCGCGGCGAGCTTCGTCCTCGCGGCGCCGATCGCGTGGATGCTCGCCCCGCGCCTGCAGGCGCGCTCCTTCCGCAGGTGGGGGGACCCGGCGGACGCGACGGCCTCGCAAGCGGGCGTCGCCGAGGGCGGCCGGCCACGGCCCGATTGAGCGCCGGATGCGGGTGCCCGGCGGCACCCGCGGCGGAGGCGGCGGGCACCGCCTCCGTCTCTGAGCGAACCGCGACGTCGCGGACCTCGCGTGTGCCTGCGAATCAGGCGGCGACGGCCCGCGTTCGCTCGGCGCAGGCGCGGCAGGGCGCCGTTCCGGGCCGCGGGCACGCGATCTGCGCCGTCGCGCCGCATTCGGGGCAGATCCGCAGGCCGGGGACGAGGGGACGGAACGTCCGCTCGGCCGCCGCGCGGGCGAGAGCATCGCTCACGGCGACGATGGCCGCGAGCGGGGCCCGGGTGGTGGATGTGCTCATGGCGGGCGCTCCTCGCGCGTGGGTGATCACGGTGCGGTCGAGCGCGGGGTGGCGCTCTCCAGCGACGTCGCGTCCGCCGCCGGCGCGCCGGTCGCGCGGAAGCCGACGACGACGAACAGCACGACGGAGACGACGCTCAGCGCCTCGCCCGTCAGCAGGAGGGGCAGGCCGATCAGGTTCCCGGACACGACGAGGCCGAGCCCGACGAGCATCGGCGGCAGGCCGACGATCGCGCTCCAGAAGTGCGCGACGGCGAGCTTCGTCGCCGCCGCCTGCGGGAAGAGGCGGTAGAACGCGCCGTAGAGGAAGAAGCAGACCCAGCCGAGCAGGTTCACGTGCACGTGCACGGGCCGCAGGGTGAAGTCCTGCGTCAGCGACATCATCGAGCCGAGGGCGACGCCGACGGCGAAGAAGACGAGCGCGGCGCGGAAGAAGCGGTTGGGAAGAGGGGACATCGGTCTTTCCTTTCGTGGTCGTGGGTTCGACGGAGCGTGCGGGGGCGTGCTCAGAGCTTGGTGGCCATGCGGATGTCGAAGCGGGCGATGCCGCGCTCGCGCATCTGCGCGTCCGACAGGCGCAGCCGGCGGCGGGAGACGCGGCGCAGCTTCAGCTTCAGGCGCAGGGCGATGCGCGCGAGCAGGGAGCGGCGGCGCAGGGTGGGCACCCCCTCCGCCTGGGCGAGGGTGTGGCGGGCGACGATCATGGTGGTGTCCTCCACTCAGCGGCGGGGCGGCGCGGCGCAGGGGCAGCGCGGCGCCTTGATCTCCTCGAGCAGGGCGGCGAGCTCGCGGATGCCGCGGGCGCGGATCTCCTCGGGACTCTCGTCGCGCCGGACGTCCCGGCGTGTCCGGCGGTGATGCGCGAACAGCATCGCGTGGCCTCCTCTCGTTGGGCCGGGACGGTCTAGGAGCCCGCCGTTTCGGGCGAATTGCGCCGGCCGGCCCGATGGTCACGCCATGGTTGCGTGCGCCGGCCCGCGAGGCGCGGCGTGTTTCGTCCGCCGCGCGCGACGAAACAGGAGACCTCGCGCGACGAAACCCGCCCGCAAACGCGCCCGCGTACGAGAGTGGTCATCCCGCGCGGCCACGCTTGGTGCGTCCGCGCGGCGGGTGTAGAAACGACCTCGTCCGCGCCAGGCCAGCGCCCCGACCGGACGGCGTCGACGTCGCTGCGAGCGGACGGCACAATGCGGATCACGAGCAAGATCGCGCTGGTCGGCGGCATCCCCATCGCCATCGCGGCTGCGATCGCGGTGGCGGCCTGGCTGCTGCTCGGCGAGGCCGAGCGCGCCCGCTCGGGCGCGGCGCTCGCCGGTGCGGCCTACCGCGAGCTCGGCGATCTCACCCGCGCCAGCGACGACTACGTCCGCGCGCTGCCGGCCCGGCGCGTCGAGCACGCCGTCCGCTTCTCCATCCTCGCCGACGGCGCGCGCGCCACGCTGCGCGCCCTCGCCGCGAGCGAGTCGGACCCGAGCCGGCGGGCGGCGGCGGAGCGGCTGATCGAGTCGCTCGCGCAGTACCGTGGCCAGATGGACGAGCTCGTCGCCGTCACGACCGGCACGGACGAGCGCATCGCCGAGATGGGCCTGCGCGCCGCGCAGCTCATCGCGCTCGCGGAGGCGGCGCGGCTGCGACAGCGCGAATCGAACGCGGACATCGCCGAGACGCTCACGCGGAACGACCGGCGCATGCGCCTCGCCCGCGACGTGGTCGACCTCGCGCAGGAGGCGCGCGCCGCCGTGCTCTCGCTGGAGGCGATGCGGCTCGCCAAGGAGACCGTGCCGAGCGCCTTCCTCGATCCGGCGCGGGCGCGGCGGGTCCGCTTCGGGCTCGCGCGCCTTCGCGCCGCCGCGCTCGACCTCGCAGCCGCGCTGCGCGCCGCGAGCCACGCGGAGGAGGCCGACAGGGCGCAGGCGGCGCTCGCGGCCTATGTCGACGCCGTGGAGGCCAACGGCGCCGAGCGCGTGCTGCGCCGCGCCGATCGCACCTCGGCCGAGGTGACGGCCTATGTCGACGACCTCATCAAGATCCACGCCACCGAGCAGCGTGCGCTCCTCGACGGCACGGGGCAGCTCCTCGCCTATTCGGTCGAGGCGGGGGAGACCGAGCAGGCGACGCAGAACGTCGCGGTGGAGACCCTCAAGCTCGGCCGCCGCACCGCCGACGCGCTCGCCGCACGCGACGTCGAGGCCGTCGCGGGCATTCTCGCCGCGAGCCGCGCGCTGCTCGACGAGATGTCCGCGCTGCCGATCTCGCCGCTCATCCAGACCGAGATGATCGACGCCTTCGAGGGCTGGAGCGCGCGGCTCTCGACCACCGCGGAGGGCATCGCCGCGCAGAACGCGCTCCTGCGCGACATGTCCAGGACCGAGCGGTCGATGCAGCTCGGCGCGCAGGACCTCAACGACGTGCTCGGCCGGCGCGCGGAGCGTATCGGCGAGACCGTGCGGCGCATCCTGGTCCTCGGCGCGGCGGTGGGCCTCCTGCTGGGCGCGCTCGCGGCCTTCCTCGTCGCGCGCTCGATCACCACCCCGCTGAAGCGGCTGCGCCAGGACATGCTCGTCCTCGCCAGGAATCCCGCCGCGGGTGCGATCGCGCCGCCGCGCTCCGGCTGGGGCTTCGGGCACGACGGGCGCATCCGCGACGAGCTCGCCTCCATGGCGCATGCGGTCAACGTCTTCGTCACGGAGATCGGCCGGCGCGAGAGCGACCTGCGGCGGGCCAAGGACGAGGTCGACGCCACGCTCGACGCGCTGCGCCGCACGCAGGCCGACCTGATCCAGGCCGAGAAGCTCGCCTCGCTCGGCCAGCTCGTCGCGGGCGTCGCCCACGAGATCAACACGCCGCTCGGCGTGGCGCTGACCACCGCGACGGCGCTCGAGGGCGAGGTCGAGCGGCTGAAGGCGCGTATCGACGGCGGCAAGGTGCTGCGCTCCGACCTCGACCGCGGCCTCGCGCGGCTCGGCGAGGGAGCGGGGCTCGTCCACGTCAACCTCGCGCGCGCCGCGGACATGGTGCAGAGCTTCAAGCGCGTCGCCGCCGACCAGACGAGCGAGGACCGCCGCCGCTTCGAGATGGCGCAATGGCTGCGCGAGCTCCTCACCAGCCTCGGACCGGCGCTGCGCAAGCGCGGCCACGAGGTCGCGACGGAGTGCCCGCCGGACCTCGTGCTCGACACCTATCCCGGCGCGCTCGCGCAGGTGTTCACGAACCTGATCATGAACGCCGTCGACCACGCCTTCGCCGAGGGCGCGAGCGGCCGGATGCGCATCGTCGTCTCGTCCCTGCGGGGGAGGGGCGTGCGGATCGTCTTCTCCGACGACGGCCGCGGCATACCGCCCGAGGCCGCCGCGAAGGTGTTCGAGCCCTTCTACACGACCGCGCGCGAGCGCGGGAACACCGGGCTCGGCCTGCACATCGTCTACAACCTCGTCACCGCCACGCTGATGGGCCGCATCGAGCTCGACGCCCGCGCCGGGCAGGGCGCGCGCTTCGTCATCGACCTGCCCGCCTCGCCCGAGCGCGCGGAGCTCCCCGCGCTCGCCGCCCAATGAGGACCCTTCTCGTGCGCGTGCCCGCTCCCCTCCGCCTCGCCCGCGCCGCGGCCGTCGCGCTCCTCGCCCGCGCCGCGGCCGTCGCGCTCCTCGCCCTCGCCGCGAGCCCCGCCGCGGCCAAGACGCTGGTCTTCTGCTCGGAGGGCAACCCCGAGGCGCTCAACCCGCAGCTCGCGACGACGACGACCGGCATGAACGCGGCGCGCCCCATGTTCGACACGCTCGTCGCCTTCGAGCCCGGCGGCGGCGCGCTCGTGCCGGGGCTGGCGCAGAGCTGGGAGGTCTCGCCGGACGGGCGCGACTACGTCTTCCGGCTGCGGCCGGACGTGCCCTTCCACGCGCGCGGCGACTTCACGCCGAGCCGCCCGATGAACGCGCAGGACGTGCTGTTCTCGCTCGAGCGGCAGTGGAAGGTGGACCACCCCTTCCACGCGGTCTCCGGCGGGCGCTACGACTACTTCCGCGACAACGGGCTCGACGCCCTGCTCGAGTCGATCGAGGCGCTCGATCCGATGACGGTTCGCATCCGCCTGCGCCGGCCGCACGCGCCCTTCCTGGCGACGCTCGCCGATCCGTTCAACGCCGTCCATTCCGCGCAATACGCCGCCCACGTCCTCGCCGCCGGCCGGCCGGAGGATCTCGACGCGCGCCCGATCGGCACCGGGCCCTTCGTGCTGGTGGACTACCGCGAGGACGTCGCCGTGCGCTACCGCGCCTTCGACGGCTACTGGGACGGGCGCCAGCCGATCGACCAGCTCGTGTTCTCGATCACTCCCAACCCGACGGTGCGCCTCGCCAAGCTGCGCGCGGGCGAGTGCCACGTCATGGCCTTCCCGGACCCGAACGACGTGGCCACCATCGAGGCCGATCCCGCGCTCGTGCTGATGCGCCAGGAGGGGCTCAACGTCGGCTACATGGCGATGAACGTGCTCATGGAGCCCTTCGACGATCCGCGCGTGCGCCGCGCGATCGGCCGGGCCATCGACAGGGAGGCGATCATCGCCGCCGCCTACGGCGGCGCCGGGCGCGTCGCCACGAACCCGATCCCGCCGACGATGTGGGCCTACGACGACACCGTCCCGGCTGATCCCGTCGACGTCGACGCGGCGCAGCGCCTGCTCGAGCAGGCGGGCCTCCCGGACGGCTTCGAGACCGAGCTCTGGTACATGCCGGTCAGCCGGCCCTACGCACCCGACGGCAAGCGCATCGCGGAGATGATCCAGGCGGACCTCGCCAAGGTGGGCATCCGGCTCGAGCTGAGGACCGCGGCGTGGGACGACTACCGCCTCGCGCTCCAGTCCGGCGAGGCGCCGATGGCGCTGTTCGGCTGGACGGGGGACAACGGCGATCCCGACAACTTCCTCTACGTGCTCCTCGGCTGCACCGCGGCGCGGCCGGGCGGCAACAACGTCGCCAAGTGGTGTGACGCGGACTACGACTCGCTCGTCGTGCGCGCGCGGGAGGCCTTCGACCAGGGCGAGCGCGCGACGCTCTACCGGCGCGCGCAGCAGATCTTCGCGCGCGAGCGGCCCTGGGTCCCGATCGCCCATTCCGTGGTCTTCATGGCGCGCCGGGCCGAGGTGACGGGTTTCGTGATGGATCCGCTCGGCCGGCACCTGTTCAAGGGCGTGGACCTGGTTCAATGATACGAGGGAAGGGCGTGCCGTGCCCGACGGAAGACCCGTCATGAGCGAAGAGTTCGTCCAGATCCTCGACGACGCCCCCGCGCGGGGCGACGAGCGGGCGGGCGCCTGGACCGTCCTCGTCGTCGACGACGACGAGGCGGTGCACGAGGGCACACGCTTCGCGCTCTTCGACTACGAGCTCGACGGCCTCGGGCTCGAGATCCTCTCCGCCTATTCGGCGCGGGAGGGCAAGGAGATCCTCGCCGCCCGCCCGGACATCGCCGTCGTCCTGCTCGACGTCGTGATGGAGAGCGACGACGCCGGGCTGGCCCTCGTCGACGACATCCGGCGCGAGCTCGGCAATCGCACGGTGCGCATCATCCTGCGCACCGGCCAGCCGGGCCAGGCGCCCGAGCGCGCCGTGATCGTCGAGTACGACATCAACGACTACAAGGCGAAGACCGAGCTCACCGCCGACAAGCTCTTCACCGCGATCACGGCGGCTCTGCGCAGCTTCCGGCAGCTGGAGCGGCTCGAGGCGACGCGGCGCGGGCTCGAGATCATCGTCGACGCCGCCTCGATGCTGTTCGACCTGCGCTCGGTGCGCAAGCTCGCGCAGGGCGTGCTGACGCAGATCGCCACCCTGCTCGGCGTCGACTGCGCCGGCATCCTCGTCCTGCGCGAGAGCGCGCGCGGCGAGGACCTCGCGGTGCTCGCGGGCTCCGGCTGCTACGGCGACCACGAAGGCGCGCTCGCCTCGGCCCTGTCCGAGGACCTGCGGACCTGCGTGCGCGAGGCGCTGGAGCGACGCGGCCACGCCTTCGAGGGGGCGCGCTCCGTGCTCTACTCGCGCACGGGCAGCGGCCGAGAGGTCGTCGTCGTGATCGAATCGCCGCGCCCGCTCTCGGAGACCGACCGGGCGCTGGTGGAGCTGTTCTCGAGCCGCCTGTCGGTCGCTTTCGACAACGTGCTTCTCCACGAGGAGCTGCAGGGGACGAACGCCCGGCTGGAGGAGCGCGTCGTGGCGCGCACCGCCGAGCTGATCCGGGCCAATCGTCGCCTCGCCAGCCAGCGTGCGGACCTGCGCCGCGCGAACCAGCTCAAGACCGAGATCCTCGGCACCGTCGCCCACGACCTGAAGAACCCGCTCGCGGTGATCCTCGGCCGGGCGGAGATGCTCGACGATCTCATCGGCGTCGCCCCGCCGCCCCTCGACACGATGCGCACCCAGGTCCGCCACATCCGCGAGACCGCGGAACAGCTCTCGGACATGGTCTCGACCCTCGTCGCCGACGCGATGAACGACGCGCTCGACATCACGATCCGCCGCGAGCCCATGGACCTGTCCGCGCTCGTGCGCGAGGTGATCGAGGCGAACCGCCCGCTCGCGGAGCGCAAGCATCAGGCGATCGCGCTCGAGGCGCCCGAGCCGGTTCCTGCGCTCGCGGACCAGGATCGCCTGCGCGAGGCGATCGAGAACCTCGTCTCCAACGCGGTGAAGTACAGCCCCGTCGGCGCGCCGATCGTGGTCGGCGTGCATGCGCGCGCGGGGAGCGCCGTCGTCGCGGTGCGCGACGAAGGGCCGGGCCTGATGCCCGAGGACGTCGCGCGCGTGTTCGGCCGCTTCCAGCGCCTCTCCGCCAAGCCGACCGCCGGCGAGACGTCGACGGGGCTCGGCCTGTCCATCGTGCGTCGCATCGCCGAGCTGCACGGCGGCGAGGCGACCGCCGCGAGCCCGGGCCCGGGCCGGGGCTCCACCTTCGAGATCCGCATCCCGCTCGCAGAAGGACGAGAGACCGCATGAGCGCCCGCGTCCTCGTCGTCGACGACGAGCCCGCCGCCCGCGAGATGGTCGGCGACTACCTCAAGATGCACGGCTTCGACGTCGCCCTGTGCGACGGCGGGCGCAGCCTCTTCGCCCGGCTTCAGGAGGGCGCGGCCGATCTCGTCGTGCTCGACCTCAACATGCCGGAGGAGGACGGGCTTTCCATCGTGCGCCGCCTCAAGGCCGAGCGGCCGCTGCCGGTGATCATGCTGACGGCGACGGCGAGCCCCATCGACCGGGTCGTGGGGCTCGAGCTCGGCGCGGACGACTACCTCGCCAAGCCCTGCGAACTGCGCGAGCTCGTCGCCCGCATCCGCTCGGTGCTGCGCCGCGGCACGGCGAGCGGCGCGCCGGCCGGCGCGGCCGGGGAGGCGGGGGCGCAGGCCGGCGAGGCCGTCGTGCGCTTCGGCACGAAATGGCTCCACCTCGACAGCTACCAGCTGCGCGACGAGGACGGCGGGCGGCTCGTGCTGACGCGCTCGGAATACGCGCTCCTCAAGGCCTTCCACGATCATCCCTCGCGGGTGCTCTCCCGCGACCGGCTGCTCGACCTCGCCGACGCCCGCGACCCGGACGCCTTCGATCGCTCGATCGACGTGCGGATCACGCGCATGCGGCGCAAGATCGAGCCCGACGCCGCGAGGCCGCGCTACATCAAGACGGTCCGCGGCGCCGGCTACGTCTACCACCCCCACGGGCAGGACGACTGAGGCGACGCCCGGATCCGTCCGCGGGCGGGGCGGCCGGCGGCTCAGAGGGCGGCGAGGGCGAACGCGAGCGCGGTCGTCGTCGCGAGCGAGAGCGTGAAGCCCAGAGTTGCGACGCGCCAGGACGGCGCACCGGCATCGGCGGGGGCGGCGACGGCGCGGGCGCGGCGATCGGGGACGGTACCTGCGGACATCGATCGAGTCTCCGGAACGGTGTTGGCGTACCTCACCGCTGCGCCGTCACGACGGCGCGGGCGGGCACGAGCGGGTGGGCGGCGGGAGCTGCGAGAGGGGACGCCACGCGCTGCTCCGCCGGGAGGTCGGGCCACGAACGCGCGAGGTCGTGAGGGGTTGCGCTGCGCGACACGACGGGAGGGTCCCGCAGCGCCTCCGCGCTGCGCCCCGCGCCGAGGGCGAGCGGGGCGAGGACGATGGCGGGCGAGAGCCCGCACAGGAGAAGCCGCTGCCAGAGGGGCATCGTCGCTCTCCGCCTCAGGCGCGCCAGAACGGCTTGCTCGCCTCGACCGTCGCGCGGGCGCGATCGAGGCCGATGTCGTCGAGCATGTGCGCGGACATCTCCGCGAGCGCGCGCCGGTCGGCCGCACGGCGACGCCAGAGCGCGAGGGCGGCGCGGATGCGGGCGAGGGCGGGCTCCTTCGCGGGGAGGGCGGCCGGCGCATAGGCCGGAAGGATCGCGAGGGAACGGTCGGTCAGGGAGGAGCGGTCGGTCAGGGAGGACATGGCGGGTTCTCGTGGGTCTCGTCGGGGTCACATGCGTTCGTCGCGCGACGGCGCCGGTGGGTTCGAACGATCCCCCGCGACCGGCCGCGACGATGCGCACCTTCGCCCCGTCCCGTTTCGCCATGACGTCGCCCGGCGATCTTCGTGTTTCCGGAATCTTTCGTCGGCGCGCGGCGGCGCCACGCGTTTACATTTCGAGAACCAATCCGGCGCTGAGACGCGTTCACTCCAGCGTTTGGTTCACCTTTGCGCGCACAAGCTCCCGCGAAAGGGAGCAATCCATGTTCCGAAGCTGGGTGCGGCGCGGCCTGCCGACCTTCTCCGCCTACCTCGTCGCCTTGAGCCTCGCGCTCTCGGTGCCCCTGCTCGCCTTCGGAGCCGCGGTCTCGTACCAGCTCGGCACGAGGGAGCGCGCCGCCGTCGAGGACGGCGTCTTCGAGGCGGCGGAGCGCGTGCGGCGTGCCGCGGACGCGCTCGTCGCCGACGCGCTCACGGGGCTGCGTATCCTGGCGGCCTCGCGTGCGATCCGCTCGGACGACCTGTCGGGCTTCTATGCGGAGGCGCTCGTCGCCGGGCGCGAGCTCGGCGGGTACGTCGCGCTCGCGGAGGCGACCGGCGAGCGCCTGGCCTACACGCGCGTTCCCTGGGGCGCGCTCCTCTCCAGCATCGACGAGGGCGGCGTCGTCGCCACCGTGGTACGCACCCACGAGCCGTTCGTCTCGGGGCTGCTCACCTCGCCGCAGACCGGGGAGCGTTTCGTCGCGGTCGCGGTCCCCGTCCACGTCGGCGCGGAGACGGGGCGCGTCCTCACGCTGGAGATTCCGCTCTCGAAGCTGCTCGAGACGGTGGTCACCGCGGAGGTCGGGACGCCGCGCTGGGGCTCGATCTCGGACCGCGACGGCAGGGTGCTCGCCCGCAGCGCCGACAACGACGCCCACGTCGGGCGGACCCTGCCCGGATTCGCGCAGCTGACGGGCCCCGCGGGCACATGGCGCGGGACCGGCTTCCTCGACATCACCGTGTTCGGCGCCTACGAGCGTTCCGATCTCACCGGCTGGACCGCCGGCGTCGGCGTCGATGAAGCGGCGCTCGAGGCGCCGATCGCGGCGTGGCGGCTGCGCCTCGTCGGGCTCGCGGCTGTCGCCCTCGGGATCATGGCGGCCGTCGCGCTGCCGATCTGCAGGGAGATCACCGGGACCTTCGCCCAGCTCACCGCCATGGCGCGGCGTCTCGGCATGGGCCAGCCTCTCAGCGCCCCCGCGGTCGGCATCGCCGAGGCCCGGACGATCGCATCGGTCATGGCGCGCGCCTCGGTCCACCTGTCGCGCCGCGACGCGTTCCTGCGCGAGGCGAAGGACGAGCTGGAGGCCAGGGTCGCCGCCCGCACGCACGAGCTGCAGGAGAAGACGACGCTCCTCCAGACCACGCTCGACCACATGGACCAGGGGCTCGTCATGGTCGACGTGGACGGGCGGGTCTCCGTCTACAACCGCCGCGCCGTCGACCTTCTGGAGCTGCCCGAGGCGCTCGTCGCGTCCCGGCCGACCGTCGCCGATCTGCACGCCTACCAGGTCTCGAAGAACGAGTTCGTGCGCCCGGAGGACGCCGACCGCGTCAAGGAGCTCTACGGCGGCACCGCCTTCAAGGAGCGGCTCTACGAGAGGGAGCGCCCCAACGGGACGATCCTCGAGATCCGCACCGTGCCGCGGCCCGAGGGAGGCGCGGTGCGGACCTTCACCGACATCACCGCCCGCAAGAAGGCCGAGGCGGAGCTGGCCCGCATGGCGCGCCACGATTCCCTCACGGGCCTGCCCAACCGCGCGAGTCTGCGCGAGCGGCTGAAGGAGCGGCTCGCCGAGGCGAACCGGCACGACAGGCCGTTCTCCGTGCTGTGCCTCGACCTCGACCGCTTCAAGGTCGTCAACGACACGATGGGGCACGCCGCGGGCGACATGCTCCTGGACCTCGTGGCCGATCGCCTCCGCGGCGTCGTGCGCGGCGAGGACTTCCTCGCGCGTGTGGGAGGCGACGAGTTCGTGCTCCTGTGCCCCGAGGCGGCCGGCAGCCCCGGTGGGGAGGCGCTCGCGCGGCGCATCATCGCGGCGTGCGCGGAGCCCTTCACGCTCTCGGGCAAGCCGATCGAGATCGGCGTCAGCATCGGCATCGCCAACGCACCGGCCGACGGCGCCACGATCGACGACCTGCTCAAGGCGGCCGACCTCGCGCTCTATCGCGCGAAGGGCGATGGGCGTAACACCCATCGCGTCTTCGCGCCGGAGATGGACGCGGCGAACGTCGAGCGCCAGGAGCTCGAGATCGAGCTGAGGCACGCGATCCAGCGCGGCGAGATCACGCTCGCCTACCAGCCGATCGTGGACGTGCGCGATGGCCGCGTCACGGCGGTCGAGGCGCTGTGCCGCTGGACGCATCCGCGGCTCGGCACGATCTCGCCGGCCCGGTTCATCCCGCTCGCGGAGGAGACCGGGCTCATCGCGCCCCTCGGCGCCTTCGTTCTGGAAACGGCGTGCCGGGAAGCCGCGGGGTGGGGCTCGCCGGTCCGGATCGCGGTGAACGTGTCCGCGGTCCAGTTCGCCCGCGCCGATCTCCTGGCGGTCGTCGTCGCGGCGCTGGAGGCCTCGCGCCTGCCCGCCGACCGGCTGGAGCTCGAGATCACGGAGAGCGTCCTCATGGACGGCGCGACGGTGCTGGAGACGCTCCACGCCCTGCGGCGCCTCGGCGTGCGCCTCGCCATGGACGATTTCGGCACGGGCTATTCCTCGCTGGGCTATCTCGAGCGCTTCCCGTTCGACAAGCTGAAGATCGACGGCTCGTTCGTGGAGCGAATCGCCAGCACGGAGGCGGATGCGATCGTGCGCGCCATCGCGAGCCTGGGCGCGCGGCTCGGGATGACCATCACCGCGGAGGGCGTCGAGACCGAGGAGCAGCTGCGGCTCGTACGGGAGGTCGGCTGCCAGGAGGCGCAGGGCTACCTCGTCGGCCGACCCGTCGCCGCGGACGCGATCCGTCGCCGGCTCGGCGGGAGCCGCACGCAGGCGGCGTAGCCTCCGGTGGCGGTCGGCGGCACCGCGAGCTGTACCGAGCCCCGACGCGACGCATCTCGGCAGTCGGCAATCGAAAATCGTTGTCGACGACGATGGGCACCACGGAGTAGAAGCACGTCCGTTGCCCTCCTTCGACGAGACGACGACGATGTCCGCTCCCGCCCCCATCTCGACGGCGCGCCTCGCCGCCGTTCTCGGCCTGCTCGCCTGCGTCGGCCCCTTCGCCATCGACATGTACCTGCCGGCGCTGCCGGCGGTCGCGGCGGAGCTCGATGCGCCGATCTCCGCGGTCCAGGGGACCCTCATCGCCTATTTCCTGGCGTTCGGCGTCTCGCAGCTCGTCTGGGGGCCGATCTCGGACCAGGTCGGCCGCAAGGCGCCGCTGGTGGTCGGCCTGTGCGTCTTCGCGCTCGGCAGCCTCATGTGCGCGCTCGCGCCCTCGATCGGCTGGCTGATCGCCGCGCGATTCGTCCAGGGCGTCGGCGGGTCCGTGCTGATGGTGGTCCCGCGGGCGGTGATCCGCGACACGGCGACGGGGGCGGACGCGGCGCGGATCATGGCGCTGGTCATGCTCGTGATCAGCGTCTCGCCCATGCTCGCCCCGCTCGTGGGGAGCGGCGTCATCGCGATCGGCGGCTGGCGGCTCGTCTTCGCCGTCCTGCTGGCCGCGGCGGCGGCGAGCCTCGTCGTCACCCGCGTCCTCCTGCCCGAAACCCTGCCGGCCGCCGCGCGCACCCGCATCTCGGTGGCGGGGCTCACCCGTGCGAGCCGGGTCCTGCTCTCCGATCGCTGGTTCATGGGCCTAACCTTCATCGGAGGCTTCGGCTTCGCCTCCTTCTTCGTCTTCGTCGCGAGCGCCTCCTTCGTCTACACGGAGAGCTTCGGGCTGACCTCGACCGGCTTCAGCATCGCCTTCGCGGTGAACGCGGCCGGCTTCTTCGCCGCCTCGCAGGTCGCGGCGGGGCTCGGGCGTCGCTTCGGCATGAACCGCGTGGTGCTGGCGGGGACGACGGGCTTCGCCCTGTTCTCCGGGCTTCTGCTCGGGCTCGCGTGGGCGGGCCTGGCGAGCCTCGCCGTCGTCGTCGGCCTCCTCGTCGTCGCGAACGCGTGCCTCGGCGTGGTTCTGCCGAGCACGATGGTGATGGCGCTCGACCCCCACGGCGAGATCGCGGGCCTCGCCTCCTCGCTCGGCGGCGCGCTGCAGATGGTGCTCGGCGGGATCGTCGTCGTCGCCTCCGGGCCGTTCTTCGACGGCACGACCCTGCCGATGGTCGCCGCCATCGCCGCCTGCGGTGCCGTGGCGGCGGCGCTGGCCTGGGTCGTCCTGCTCCGGCCGGTGCAGGCGAGCGCGATGTCCTGAAGCATCGCGCGCGCATCCCGGTCGTCTGCCCTTCGCCCGCGTCGAACGCAGCGCGCGGGAGGGCGGCGCGGCGCGGATGACCGCGCGCGCTCCGGCCGAGCGCTTGCGAAGCGGCGCGTCGCGGACGACACTCGTCCGCCCCGGCTTCATGGGCCCGCACACGATGCGCCAACCGCTCCGGCCCCGATGCGTTATGCCGAGAAGGCGGGCGCGCGGAGCGGTTCGCAGCGAGGACACGACGATGAGCGCATCCGCCGACGACGACGACGCGCGCGGCACGGCGGAGCGCGACGCGATTCTCGGGCAGCTGGCGGAGGGCGTCATCGTCACCGACGCCTCGGGGCGGATCACCTTCGTCAACGCGGCGGCCGAGCGCCTGCACGGCACGAAGCTGCTCGACGTGGCCCCGGCGGGCTACGCCGCGGCCTACAGCCTGTTCACCGAGGCGGGCGAAATCCATCCGTCGCACGAGCTTCCGCTCGCGCGGGCGGCGCTGCGGGGCGAGACCGTCGAGGATGTGCGATGGCGCATCCGCCGGCCGGACGGCAGCGAGGTGCTTGCGATCGGGTCGGCACGGCCCGTCCTCGGCCCCGACGGCGAACGAATCGGCGCCGTCCTCACCGTCCGGGACGACACCGCGCGGCACGCGGCCGAGACGGCGCTGCGCGCGAGCGAGGCACGTCTCGCCTTCCTCGATCGACTGGGGGCAGTCACCGCGGGTCTCGCCGACGCCGACGCCGTCCTCGCGGCGACGACGCGCATGCTCGGCGAGCATCTCGGGCTTTCGGTCTGCGCCTACGCGGACATGGACGAGGACGCGGACGGATTCACCGTTCGCGGCGACTGGGCGGCGCCCGGCGCGCGCAGCATCGTCGGGCATTACCGGCTCGCCGATTTCGGCCGCCTGGCCGTGGAGCGGCTCGGCGCCGGGCTTCCGCTCGTGGTCGCCGACAATCGTCGCGAGCTGGAGCCCGACGCCGCGGCGAGCTTCCGCGACATCGGCATCGCCGCCACCGTGTGCATGCCGCTCGTCAAGGACGGACGCCTCGCGGCGCTCATGGCGATCCACGACCGCGAGCCTCGTGCCTGGACCGAGTCGGAGATCGGTCTCCTGCGCGCGGTCACCGCGCGGTCCTGGGCGCATGTCGAGCGCGTCGCGGCGGCCGCCGAGCTGCGCGCGCGGGAAGCGCAGCTGCGCGCCGTCTTCGACCAGGCCGCCGCCGGGTTGGCGCGGACGGATCTGACCGGTCGCTTCACCGAGGTGAACGATCGCTATTGCGCCATCGTCGGGCGCTCCCGCGAGGCGCTCACGCGCCTCACGATGCAGGAGATCACCCACCCGGACGACCTGCCCGCGAACCTGCCGCTCTTCGCCGCCGCGACCACGGGCGGCCCGGCCTTCGACATCGAGAAGCGCTATCTGCGCCCGGACGGCTCGATCGTGTGGATCCGCAACAGCGTCTCGGTGGTGCGGGAGAACGGGACCGCGCCCTCCATCCTCGCGGTGTCCGTCGACATCTCGGATCGCAAGGCGACCGAGCTGCGCCTCCAGGAGAGCGAGGCGCGGCTCGAGCGGGCGCTCGAGGCCGGCGGGCTCGGCGCGTGGGAGCTCGATCTCCAGACGCTCGTGGCCTGGCGGTCGCCGCAGCACGACCGCATCTTCGGCTACGACGAGATGCTGCCCGAATGGACCTACGCCACGTTCCTCGGCCACGTCGTGCCGGAGGATCGCGAGCGGGTGGACACGGCCTTCCGGGTGGCGATCGACAACGGCGGCCTGTGGGATTTCGAATGCCGCATCCGCCGCGTCGACGGGACCGAGCGCTGGATCTCCGCTCAAGGCAAGGTGGATGTCGGCGCCGGTGGTGCGAAGGGCTGCGTGAAGGGCATGATCCGCGACGTGACCGCGCGCCGGCGCACGGAGGATGCGCTGCGCGAGTTCAACGAGACGCTCGCCTCGCGGGTCGCCGAGCGTACGGCGGAGCGCGACCGGATGTGGCGGCTCTCGACCGACGTCATGCTCGTCGCCCGCTACGACGGCACCGTGGGCGCGGTGAACCCGGCGTGGGAGGCGCTGCTCGGCTGGACCGAGGACGAGCTCGTCGGCACGACGTTCATGGCGCTGGTCCACCCCGACGACACGGCGACGACGCTCGCCGAGATGGAGCGCCTCGGCGTGGGCGAAACCACCCTGCGCTTCGAGAACCGGTACCGCGCGCGCGACGGGTCCTGGCGCTGGCTGTCCTGGACCGCGGTTCCGGAAGAGGGCTGCATCCATGCGGTCGGCCGCGACGTCACGGCGGAGAAGAGCCAGGCGGAAGCGCTCTCGCGCGCCGAGGAGGCGCTGCGTCAGAGCCGGAAGCTCGAGGCCATGGGCCAGCTCACCGGCGGCGTCGCGCACGACTTCAACAATCTGCTCATGCCGATCATCGGCCCGCTCGACATCCTGGTGCGGCGTGGGATCGGCAGCGAGCGCGAGCAGCGCATCCTCTCCGGGGCGCTGCAGTCGGCCGAGCGGGCGAAGGTGCTGGTGCAGCGCCTCCTCGCCTTCGCACGTCGGCAGCCGCTGCGCCCCGTGGTCATCGACGTCCGCAGTCTCGTGCGCGGCATGACGGATCTGATCGGCTCCAGCCTGACACCCGGCATCGAGCTGCGGGTCGAGCTCGCTGCGGATCTGCCGCACGCCCATGCGGACGCGAACCAGATCGAGATGGCGCTCCTCAACCTGAGCGTTAACGCCCGCGACGCGATGCCGGACGGCGGGATCCTCACCATCTCGGCGATGCCCACGCGCGCGGGGGAGGCGGGCTCGTCGTCGGACCTCGCGCCGGGAGACTACGTCCGCCTCACGGTCGCCGACACGGGGACGGGCATGGACGAGGCGACGCGGGCGCGTGCCATCGAGCCGTTCTTCTCGACGAAGGGCATCGGCAAGGGCACCGGCCTCGGTCTCTCGATGGTGCACGGCTTGGCGGCTCAGCTCGGCGGCGCGCTCGCGATCGAGAGCGAGCCGGGGCGCGGGACGCGCATCCATCTCTGGCTTCCCGTCGGCGGCGCCGAAGCTCGGGCCGCGGACCGGACCCACAGCGCCGATTCCCGGCCGAGGTCCTCCCGCGGCACCGTCCTCGTCGTCGACGACGAGGATCTGGTGCGCGCGAGCGTCGCCGACATGCTCGTCGATCTCGGCTTCGACGTCGGCGAGGCGACCTCTGGAGAGGAGGCGTTGCGCCTCATCGACGAGGGCGGGCGCTACGAGCTCCTCGTGACGGATCACCTGATGCCGGGCATGAGCGGCGTCGACCTCGCCCGCGCCGCCGGGCGCTCGCGACCGGCGCTCCCGGTCCTGATCGTCTCGGGGTATGCGGAGGTCGACTCGATCGCACCCGATCTGCCGCGGCTCACGAAGCCGTTTCGACCCGTGGAGCTCGCCGAGCAGATCGCGCGCCTCGTCCGGCAGTGACGCGCGGCAATGACGCGCGGCAGTGACCGAGCGCGGTGACGTGGGCTCGCGGCGGGCCGTTCCGGCGGCTCGCGCTCAGGCCGTCGTCCCGATTCCGAAAGCGAGCAGGAAGCGGTCCACCGCGCGCGTGATCGCCTCCGCCGGATCGGCGGGGCACGGCATGCGGTAGATGTGCTGGCGGATGCCGATGTAGACGATGCCGCCATGGAGGTTCCAGAGATCCTCCATCGTCGGCGACGCCTCCGCGCGCGCCTCCGCGGCGATCTCCGCCAGGAGCGGGCGCAGGATGACGTCGGCGAGATGGCGCAGGTAGCGCCGGTTGAGCTCCGCTCCCGCCAGGCCGGAGAACATGAAGATCCGCATCCACTCGTGCTGGAAGATCAGCGTGGAGTACTCGGTGTAGAAGGCGAGCAGCCGTGCACGGATCGGCATGCTGCGATCCCTCAGGCGCTCGGGCCAGTCCGGCGAGAGACGGTCGAGATAGACCTGCTCGTACACCGCCTCGACGAGATCGTCCTTCGTCGCGAAATAGTTGAACAGCAAAGGCTGCGTGATGCCCAGCCGCTTGGCGAGGTCGCGCGTGTTCCCGTCGAGGCCCACCTCCGCGAAGAACGCGACCGCTCCGTCGACGATCTGCTGACGACGCTCCTGTGGCGGCAGCCGCCGCCGCGCTGCCGCGCGCGACCGCCCCTCGCCGGCGGCCTCGGCACTCTCACTCGACGTCATACGCGGTCGCCTCCCCTGGAAACATTCTACTTGCAAAGCGCCGAAATCCATACATGATCCGGATCACGGGATTGAGCAAACGCTCAATTAGCTGCCCGCGAAGACGGGACCGCGAGGGAGGAGACGGATGAAGGCTGCTGTGGGCGGCTACGCCCGCGCACGCGATCTGCGCCACGCGCTCGAGCTCCTGGCGCAGACGGACGGGGCGGGCCGGGTGCTCGCCGGCGGGCAGAGCCTGGTCGCCGCGCTCAACATGCGCCTGACGACGGGGGACGTCCTCGTCGACATCTCGGCGCTCCCCGAATGCCGCGGCGTCGCGGACGAGGGCGGCACGCTGCGCATCGGTGCGCTCACGCGCCATGCCGAGATCGGCCGCGATCCCCTGATCGCCGCGCACGCGCCGCTGCTGGCGGAGGCGACGACGCATATCGCCCATGCCGCGATCCGCAACCGCGGGACGATCGGCGGGGCGATCGCCCACGCGGATCCCGCCGCCGAGTTCCCCGCCTGCGCGCTGGCGCTCGACGCCGTCATTCATGTGGAGGGCCTCGACGGCGCCCGCGAGATCGCGGCCGCGGACTTCTTCCGCGACACGTTCGAGACCGCTCTCGCCGAAGGCGAGATCCTGACCGCGATCACCGTGCCGAAGGCCGAGGCCGGCGAGGCCCAGGTGATCGAGGAGGTCGCGCGCCGCTCCGGAGACTACGCGCTCGCGGGCCTGTGCCTCGTGCGCCGTGCCGCCGGGCACCGCATAGCGCTGTTCTCGACCGGGCCCAAGCCCATGCTCGCGACGAGGGCCATGGCCGCCCTCGACGCCGGCGACGTCGAGGGCGCCGTCGCCGCGCTGAAGGGGGAGATCGACCCGCCGTCGGACACGCAGGCGAGCGCCGCCTATCGCCGCCACCTCGCCGGCGTGCTCCTGCGCCGCGCGATCGCCCGCCTCGAGGGAGGAACGAGATGACCGAGATCATCCGCGATCGGATCGACGTCGCGCTCGTCGTCAACGGCGAGCCCGTCGAGGCGCGCGTTCCCGTGGGCCAGCACCTGATCGACTTCCTGCGCCTCGAGCTCGGGCTCACCGGCGCGCATGCGAGCTGCGAGCACGGCGTGTGCGGCGCCTGCACGATCCGCCTGAACGGCGAGGCCGTGCGCGGCTGCCTCACCCTCGCCGCGCAGGCCGACGGTGCCGAGGTCTGGACCGTCGAGGGCCTGACCGACACGGGCGCCATCGCCGACCTGCAGGCCGAGTTCGTGGCGCGCAACGCGCTCCAATGCGGCTTCTGCACGCCGGGCATGCTGGTCGCGGCCGACGAGCTCCTCGCCCGCGGCGGCGTGCCCTCCCGCGGCGAGATCCGCGAGCATCTGTCCGGAAACTACTGCCGCTGCACGGGCTACGAGGCCATCGTCGACGCCGTCGCGGCGGTGGCGGCGGCCCGCGCCGGCCGCGGCGCGCGAGACGGCGAGGGGGGAGCATGACCATCCAGTTCGGCAATCCCGACCGGCCCAATTCCTACATCGGCAAGACGGTCCCGCGCCCCAACGCGCCGCGGCTCGTGCAGGGGCGCGGGCGCTTCGTCGACGACGTCGCCCTGCCGCGCATGGCGCATGTCGCCTTCGTGCGCTCGCCCTACGCGCACGCCCGCATCGGCACGATCGACGCCGGGGCCGCGAAGGCGGTGAAGGGCGTGCTGCGCGTCTTCACCGGCGCCGATCTCGCGGAGGTCTGCACGCCGTGGGTCGCGGTTCTCGCCCATCTCAAGGGGCTGAAATCGCCGCCGCAGCACGCGATCGCGATCGAGCGCGCCTGCTGGGTCGGCGAGCCCGTGGCGGCGGTCGTCGCCACGACGCGGGCCGCGGCGGAGGAGGGGGCTTCTCTCGTCGAGGTGGACTACGAGGCGCTCCCCGTCGTCGGCGACATGATGAGCGCGCTCGACGAGACGACGCCCGTCATCCATCCCGAGCTCGGCGACAACCTCGCCTTCCGGCGCCTGCACGAGGAGGGCGACGTCGAGGGCGCCTTCGCGGGAGCGCACAAGGTCGTCTCCGCCCGCTTCCGGACCGCGCGCCACACCGGCGTGACGCTCGAGCCGCGCTCCATCCTCGTCGACTGGAACCCGGCCGAGGGCCAGATGGTCGCCTGGCACGCGACGCAGGCCCCGCACATGATGCAGACGGTCTTCGCCAAGCACCTCGACATTCCCGAGAGCCGGGTGCGGGTGATCTGCGGCGACGTCGGCGGGTCCTACGGCATCAAGGTTCACGTCTATCCCGACGAGGTGGCGACCGCAGCCATCGCCAAGGTGATGGGGCGCCCGGTCAAGTTCGTCGCCGACAGGCTCGAGAGCTTCACCACCGACATCCACGCCCGCGATCATATCATCGACGCGCGGATCGCCGTCGACGAGGCGGGGAAGATCCTCGCCCTCGATGTGGACGACTGGACGGGGATCGGGCCCTACTCGGTCTATCCGCGCACCTCCGCCATCGAGGGCAACCAGGTCGTCAACCTCTGCGGCGGGCCCTACGACTTCGCGAACTACCGTGCCCGCACCAGCGTCGTCTTCCAGAACAAGACGCCCACCTGCCAGTACCGGGCCGTGGGCCATCCGATCGCCGTGGCGATCACCGAGGGCCTCGTCGACATGGCGGCGGCGGAGCTCGGCCTCGATCCCGTCGAGATGCGCCGGCGCAACGTCTATCCGGACGACGCCTATCCCGTGACCTCGCCGGCGAAGATGCGCTTCGAGGGGCTCTCGCACCAGGCGTCGCTCGACAAGCTCGTGGCGCTGATGGACTACGAGGCGCTGCGCGAGGACCAGGCGCAGGCGCGGGCGCGGGGCGTGCATCGCGGCATCGGCATCGCGAGCTTCATCGAGCTGACCAACCCCTCGCCCTTCATGTACGGCATCGGCGGCGCGCGGATCTCCGCGCAGGACGGCTGCACCGTGCGCATGGACCCCGACGGCTCGGTCGTGGCGCTCTCGGGCGTCACCGAGCAGGGCCAGGGCACGGAGGCGATGCTCTCGCAGATCGTCGCCGAGGGCGTCGGCGTCACCCCGGACAAGGTGCGCGTCGTCACCGGCGACACGCAGGTGACGCCCTATGGGGGCGGCACCTGGGCGTCGCGGGGCGCCGGCATCGGCGGCGAGGCGGCGCTCCAGGCCTCGCGCGCGCTGCGGGAGTCGATCCTGGAGGTCGCCGGCGCCATGCTCCAGAGCGAGCCGGGCAAGCTCGACATCCGCGCGGGCGCCGTCGTCGACCTCGAGAGCGGCGAGGAGCGGCTGTCGCTCGAGGAGCTCGGCCGCATCGTCTACTTCCGCGGCGACACGCTGCCCAAGGGGCTGCCGCGCGAACTCGTGCAGACGCGCCACTTCATCACCTCCGACTACCCCTTCGCCTTCACCAACGGCGTGCAGGCCTCCTACCTGGAGGTCGACGTCGAGACGGGGGTCGTGACGCTCCTGAAGCACTGGTGCGTCGAGGATTGCGGGCGGATCATCAACCCGCAGCTCGTCGACGAGCAGATCCGCGGCGGTATCGTCCAGGGCCTCGGCGGGGCGCTCTACGAGGAGATCCACTACGACGCGGACGGCCAGCTCATCAACGGGTCCATGGCCGACTACCTCGTGCCCATGGCCGCCGAGATGCCCGACATGATCGTCGGCCACGTGGAGACGCCCACCAAGGAGAGCCTGCTCGGCGCCAAGGGCGCGGGCGAGGCCGGCACGGCGGGCGCGCCCGCCGCCGTCATGAACGCCATCAACGACGCGCTGCGCCCGCTCGGCGCGCGGGTCACCGAGATGCCCTTCACGCCCGAGCGCATCCTGCGCGCGCTCGGGACGATCGAGGGCTGACGCCGAACGGGGCCCCTCGAACGAGGCCCGACCCAGGGAGGACCGACATGAGGACCAGGCACATCGCGGGCGCCGGAGCGCTCGCCACCACGCTGTTTCTGGCGGGCGCCGGCGGCGCCTTCGCCCAGGAGTCGATCACCGTCAACATCGGCTCGTCGCACCCGGAGAGCAACATCTGGGTCTACGCGATGAAGAACACCTTCCAGCCCGAGGTGGACCGCATCCTCGCCGAGGCGGGCGAGTACGAGATCGACTGGATGGAGAGCTACGGCGGCACGCTCTACAAGTTCACCGACACCCGCGAGGCGGTGATGGACGGGATCGTGGACGTCGGCATGGTGGGCACCGTCTGGGAGGGCGCCAACATGCCGCTCCAGAACGTCACCTACTTCACGCCCTTCGCCACCGAGGATCACCGCATCATCATCGAGATCTTCGACGATCTGTCGGAGAACCTGCCGGAGCTCAAGGAGAGCTGGGCCGAGAACGGCATGGTGCACCTGTCCTCGCTGATCACCGACAGCTACGACATCTACGCCACGTTCCCCGTCACCTCGCTCGCCGACCTGCAGAACCGCAAGCTCAATGCGCCGGGTACCTCGGCGAACTGGCTCCAGGAGACGGGCGCGACGCCGGTCGACGGGGCGCTGACCACCTACTACACCAACATCCAGACGGGCGTGACGGAGGGGACGCTCTCCTTCGCCTCCGGCATCCTGCCCACCCGTGTCTACGAGGTCGCCCCGGAGCTCACCCGGGTCGGCATCGGCTCGATGTACTTCGGCGGGATCGCCGCCAACAAGGACTTCTTCGACGGCCTGCCGGCTCCCGTCCAGGAGGCCTTCCGCCAGGCGGCGCAGGCGACCTCGATCGCCCACGGCGACTACGTGGCGGACCTCGCCGCGCGCGCCCTCGACGAGATGCAGGCGGCCGGGCTCACCGTCCACGAGCTTCCCGAGGAGGAGAAGGCGGCGTGGGTGAACGGCCTGCCCAACATCGTCGAGCCCTGGCTCGAGCAGACGGGGGACGACGGCCGCGTGGTTCTGAAGGCCTACTTCGACGCGCTGCGCGAGCGCGGGATCGAGCCGCGCCGGGCCTGGGACGAGGGTCTCTGAGGGGCTTCGTCGCGCACGGCGCACAAGGCGAACGAGCGATGCCCGCCCGGGGATTCCCCGGGCGGGTCCCGCGCGGGACAGCGCGGCGACGACGAAGCGGCCGAGGGCGGGGGAGGAGCATGAGCGCGAACACCACGGGCGAGGGCGCCGGCACGGACGCCGAGGACGCCTACGTCCCTGCCTTCTCGGAGGCGCCCTTCGGCGCGATCCTCGGCGGGCTCGCGGCGATCCTCTCGTCGATCGGGACCGCCTGGATCGGCGCGCTGATGCTGCTGATCATCGCCGACGTGGTGGGCCGCAACTTCCTCGACGCGCCGATCACCGGCGTCTCGGAGATCGCGGCGCGCTCGGTCGTCGCCATCGTCTTCCTCCAGGTCGCGGCCGCGATCCTGCAGCGGCGGCTCACCCGCGCCGACTTCGTGCTGCGGCGGCTCGAGGGCGCCTCGCCGCGCGCGCTCGCGATCTTCGAGACGGTCTTCGCGCTCTGCGGCGCAGTGATCTTCGCGCTCGTCCTGTGGGCGTCGTATCCCAAGCTCGTGGACGCCTGGCGCACGGCCGAGTTCTTCGGCGTGCAGGGCGTCTTCACGATCCCCACCTGGCCGTTCCGGCTGATCACGGTCGTCGGCTCCGCCCTCGCCGCGCTCGCGGCGCTCTACGTGGCGAACGACGAGATCCGCAAGGCGAGGCGTGCCCCATGACGACGCTCACCCTCGGCTTCGCCTTCATCGGGCTCCTCGTGCTCCTCGTCCTCGCGGGGATGCAGATCGCCTACGCGCTCCTCGGCGTCGCCTTCGTCGGCATCTGGGTCATCCGCGACAATCTCGGGCTCGCGTTCCGCATGCTCGAGCTCACCGCCTACAGCGGCATCGCGGACTACCTGTTCGCGACGATCCCGCTCTTCGTGCTGATGGGCCTGCTCGTGAGCGTGTCGAACGTGGGGCGCGACACGTTCGAGGTGGCCGAGGAGCTCTTGCGCCGGCTGATCTGCGGCCTCGGCGTCGCGACGGTGGCGGCGAACACGGTCTTCGCCGCGGTGACGGGCGTGTCCATCGCCTCGGCCGCGGTCTTCACCCGTGTCGCCGTCCCGGAGATGAAGCGCCACGGCTATCGCGCGGCGTTCGCGGCGGGGACGGTCGCGGGCTCCTCCGTGCTCGGCATGCTGATCCCGCCGAGCCTTCTGCTCATCATCTACGGCGTCCTCGCCGAGGTCTCGATCGGCGGCATGTTCATCGCCGGCATCGTGCCGGGCCTGATGCTGGCCGGCGGCTTCGTCGCCATGCTGATGACGGTCACGGTGCTGTTCCCGCGCTTCGTCCTTACCGACCCGAAGGCGAGCCGCGAGCGGCGCGCCGACCGGACGACGAAGCGCATGCCGCTCGGCACGATGGTCGCCAAGCTCGTGCCGATCGTCGTGCTCGTCGTGCTGGTCCTGGGCGGGCTCTATACCGGCTACTTCACGCCGACCGAGGCCGGCGGCGTCGGCGCCTTCGGTGCCCTCGTCGTCGCGCTGGCGCGGCGTTCGCTCGATCGCCGCAAGCTCTGGCAGGTGATGAAGCAGACGGGCGTCATCTCCGTCTCGATCCTGCTTCTCCTCATCGCCGCGAGCTTCTACTCGCGCATGCTCTCGATCGCGGGCCTGCCCAACGCCATCGCCGACCTCGTGGCGCAGTCCGGCTTCGGCCCGTACGGCTTCCTGCTTCTGTACACGATCATCATCCTGCTCATGGGGATGATCCTCGACAGCACCTCGATCCTCTTGATCATGGTGCCGATCGCCGCCCCGATCGCGCTCGGCATGGGCTTCGACCTGAGCCATTTCGGCATCGTCACCGTGCTCGCCGTGGAGATCGGGCTCCTGACGCCGCCCTTCGGGCTCTCCGTCTTCACGGTGCACAGCACGCTCGACGATCCGGACGTGTCGATCGAGCAGGTGTTCTCGGCGACGATGCCCTTCATCGGGGTGATGCTGCTCGTGCTGATCCTCGTCGCCCTGTTCCCGATCACGGCGACCCTGTTCCTCTGAAGCGGCAGGACGCCGCGCCGCCGCGGCCTAGAGCGCTATCCGACCTGACAGGATCAGGTCGGGCACTCTAGCTTCTTGTTTTTTCGCATCATTCTTCCCGCGACCGGCATCCACTCGCTGGGATGATGCTCTAGACGACGAGGTTGCGCGGCGTGCCGGCGAGGAAGGCGTCGATGGTGTCGATCAGCTGATCGGCGAGCCCCTGCGTCGCCTCCCGGCTCGCCCAGGCGACGTGGGGCGTGACGATGACGTTCTCGCGCCGGGCGAGCGCGTGGATCGGGTGATCGGCGCCCGGCGGCTCGGGGGTCGTCACGTCGAGGCCGGCGCCGGAGACGAGCCCCGCGTCCAGCGCCCGCGCGAGCGCCCCCTCGTCCACCAGCCCGCCGCGGGCGGTGTTGATCAGCAGCGGCGCGCGGCGCATCAGCCCGAACTCGCGCTCCGAGATCAGGTTTCGCGTCTGCGGCGTCAGCGGGCAATGCAGCGTGATCACGTCGGAGCGCGCCATCACCTCGTCGAAGGGCGTGTAGAGCGGCCCCATCCCGTCGACGCCCTTGTAGGACGAGAACAGGACCACCATCCCGAAGGCCTCCGCGATGCGCGCCACCGCCTTGCCGAGCGCGCCGTCCCCGACGACGCCCAGGGTCGAGCCTGCGAGATCGGCGATGGGGTAGTCGAAATAGCAGAACTGCCCGGCCTCCTCCCAGCGTCCTTCCGTTACCGATCGCGCATAGGGTACGAGCGAGCGGCGCAGCGCCAGGATCAGCGCGAAGGTGTGCTCGGGCAGCGTACGCGTCGCATAGGCGCGGATGTTCGAGACGCGGACGCCCGCCGCCGCGCAGGCCGCGATGTCTACGGGGTCGTAGCCCGTGGCCGCGAGGGCGACGAGCTTCAGGCGCGGCGCGCCCGCGATCGCGGCGGCGTCGATGCCCACCTTGTTGGTGACGACGACGTCCGCCTCGGCGATGCGCGCTGCGACCTCGTCGGGCCGCGTACGGGCGTGGACGACGAGGTTCGCCGGGCGGGCGAGATCCTTCAGGCGCACGCTCGGGGGGAGCGTGTCGCGGTCGAGGAAGACGATGGTGGGCGTGGCGCCCGCATCCGTGCTCATGCCGAGCCCGCCCCAGCGCTCAGGCCGTCGACGCCGACCTCGCGGGCGACGGCGTCCAGGTCGGCGACGACGTTGTTCGGCAGCGCGATGCCGCGCGCCGCGACGTCGCGGGCGCGTTCCGCCTCGACCTCGCCCGGCATGCGGATGCGCTCGAACCCCTCGGCCGGGGCGCTGCCCTCGAGCTCGGCCACGAGCGCGCCGGTGCGCTGCGCGAAAGCGGGGCCGAGATGGGTGCGCGAGAGATCGACGACGAGGAGGAAATGCCCGACGTCCTGCGTCAGCTCGTAGTCGGAATAGAGGTTGCCCATGGAGCCGGCGAAGCGCCCGCCGGCGAGCACGCCGGTGAGCACCTCCACCATGATCGCGAGCGCCGAGCCCTTGGCGCCGCCGAAGGGCAGGACGACGCCCTTCTCGGCGGCGGCGGCGTCCGTCGTCGGGCGCCCGTCGCGATCGAGCGCCCAGCCGGCCGGGATCGTCTCGCCGCGCTTGGCGCCCTCGACGATCTTGCCGCGCGCGACGACGGAGGTCGCCATGTCGAGGAGGAGCGGGGCCTCGCTCGTCGTCGGCGCGCCGAAGGTGATCGGGTTCGTGCCGATCACCGCCTCGCGCCCGCCGAACACCGCCATGGACGGCGGCGCGTTCGTCATGGCGAAGGCGAGGCAGCCGGCCTCGATCGCCTTCTCGACGTAGAAGGAGCCGGCGCCGTTGTGGTTGGAATGCGCGATCGAGGTCGCGACGACGCCCTGCTCGCGCGCCGCCGCGATCGCGGCCTCGAGGGCATGCAGGGTCACCACCGGACCGGGACCGTTGTCGCCGTCGACGTGGAGGAAGCCCGGCGAGGGCCGCTCGATCCGGATCTGCGGGCGCGCCTTCACGGCGCCCGCGACGATGCGCTTGGCGTAGATCGGGATGCGGGTGAGCCCGTGCGAGCCGTGACCGCGCAGGTCCGCGTGGACGAGGACGTCGGCGACGGTCTGCGCGTCGGCCTCGCCGAGGCCGGCCGCGGAGAAGACCGAGATCGCGAAGGCGCGCAGCCGCGCGACGGAGAAGGCGCGGGCCATCACGCGTCTCCCCCTCCGCGACCGTTGAGGAGGTCGTACAGCCGCCCCATCGCCGCGCTGTCGAGCTTCGCGAAGCCGGCGTTGCAGGTCGCCTGCATCATCTCCTGCGCGAGCGCGGTGGCGGGCTGGGCGCGGCGATGATGCGTGCCGACGGCGGCGGCGATGCCGAGATCCTTGCGCATCAATTCGGCCCGGAAGCCGCCGTCCAGCGCGTCGTCGACGTAGCGCTTGGCGTGCATCTCGAGGACGCCGCTGCGCGCCGCGCCGGTCGAGAGCACCTCGCGCATGACGTGCGGGTCGATGCCGGCGGCGCGGGCGAGGGCGATCGCCTCGAAGGCGCCCATCATGTTGACCGCGACCATGAGCTGGTTGCAGGCCTTCAGCGTCTGCCCCGCGCCGAGCGGGCCCACGTGGTGGATCGCCTTGCCCATGGCGTCGAGCACCGGCCGGGCGCGGGCGACGTCGCCCGCCTCGCCGCCGACCATGATGGTCAGCGTTCCCTCGTCGGCCCCCTTCCTGCCCCCGCTGACCGGCGCGTCGATCATGCGCGCGCCGACACCGGCCAGCGTCTTCTCCACGGCCTGCGCCTCGAAGGGCGCGATCGTGCTGCAGTCGACCAGGAGGCCGCCCTCCCAGGACTCCGACGCGAGGCCGCTGCCGCCCCCGACGACCGCCTCGAGCGCGCTCGCCTCCGGCACGCAGGTGACGACGATCCTCGCCGCGCGCGCCACTGCGGCGGGGTTCTCGACCACCCGTGCGCCGAGGGTGGCGAAGGCGTCGGCCTTCTCCCGCGAGGAGGTGGTGACGACGAGGGGATGGCCGGCGGCGAGGATGTTGCGGGCCATGCCCGCACCCATCACGCCGAGGCCGATGAAGCCGACCGTGTCGATCATGCTCTGCCTTTCGATGCTTGGGCGTCCGCCTCCTCGCGAGCCCGCGCGGCGAGCGCACGCTCGCGCCGAGCCGAGAGGAGGACGAGGAGGATCGCGACGAGCGCGAGGCCGATCGTGACGGGGTTCGTCAGGAACGGCGCGAAGGAGCCCTGCGAGCGCGTCAGCGCCTGGCGCAGCGCCTCCTCGAAGGGCGGGGTGATGATGAAGGTGATGAGCAGCGGCGCCACCGGAACGCCGGTGCGGTTGAAGACGAAGCCGAGCACGCCCGCGCCGATCATCACGAAGAGGTCGACGATGTTGTTGCGCGCCACGTAGCTGCCGGCGACGCAGACGAGGGCCACGCAGGGCATCAGGTAGATCTTGGGGATGCGCAGGGTCATCGCCAGCGGGCGCACGGCGAAATAGCCGATCACGCCCATCAGGATCGTCGAGAGAAGGAGCGCGACGTAGATCGTGTAGACGATCCCCGGCGCCGTCATGAAGATCAGCGGGCCGGGCGTCACGCCCTGGAGCACGAGGGCGCCGAGCAGGATCGCGGTGACGGCGTCGCCGGGGATGCCGAGCGCCAGCGTCGGGATGAAGGTCGCGCCGACGACGGCGTTGTTCGAGCTCTCCGAGACGGCGACGCCGCGGATGTCACCCTTGCCGAAGCGCGAGGCGTCCTTGGCCGAGCGCTTGGCGTCGGCATAGGCGAGGAAGGAGGCGATGGTCGCGCCGATGCCCGGCAGGATGCCGATGGCCGAGCCGATGGCGGAGGCGCGCAGCATGGGCATGCCCATGGACCGCAGCTCTCGGCTCGAGATCCGGTTCGCCGAGCGGTCCTCGACCCCGAGATCGACCTTCTGGGTGGTCTTCGAGAAGCCCTTCGTCGCCTCCTCGATGATCTCGGCGAGCGCGAAGAGCCCCACCAGCAGCGGCACGTAGGTCAGCCCGTCCATCAGCGAGGTCGAGCCGAAGGTGAAGCGCGGGATGCCGAGCATCGGGTCCGAGCCGATGGTGGCGAGCGCCATGCCGATGGAGGCGGACAGGAGCCCCTTCATCAGCGAGCCGCCGGAGAGGACGCCGATGATGAGGAAGGTGAAGAACAGGAGCGAGGCGATCTCCACCGGCCCGAAGCGCAGCGCGAACTGGGCGAGCTGCGGGGCGAGCATCACGAGGAGCGCGATGGAGAAGACCGAGCCGAAGACGGAGGCGAGGAGCGAGATCCGAAGCGCCTTCGTCGCGAGGCCGGCGCGGGCCATGGGAAAGCCGTCGAAGATCGTCGCGGCGGACGCCGGCGTTCCCGGCGCGTTGAGCAGGATCGCCGAGATCGAGCCGCCGAAGATGCCCGAGCCGTAGAGGCCGATGAGCATCACGAGCGCCTGCTCGGTGGGCATGAAGATCGTCAGCGGCACGGCGAGCGCCACCGCGATGTTCACCGACAGGCCGGGGATCGCGCCGATGACGAGGCCGATCACCACGGAGCCGAGCAGCGTCAGGAAGACGGCGGGCGTCGTGAAGCCCCACAGGGCGAGGAGGAGCGGATCCATCGTGAGGCTCCGGCCGGCTCAGAAGAGGAGGCCCGACGGCAGGGGGATGAGGAAGAGCTCGCGCAGGATGGCGTCGACCGCGATCGGCACGACGATCGCGAGGATCGCCGCGATGATCCACGAACGCGGCCGGTAGAGCGCGAAGACCGCGGCGAGGAAGAGGATCGAGGCCGCGAGGAAGCCGACGACGAGCATGCCGAGCGCGTAGGCGAGCGTCAGCCCGACGAAGAGGAGGCCGAGCCCGAGCCGATCGCCGCCGGTCGCCGCGTCCGAGCCGCCCGCGGGCTTCGCTTCGAGCGCCACCGCCACCGAGAAGAGGAGGACGAGGCCGCCCGCGAGATAGGGCAGGGCGGTCGGCCCCACCGTGTAGAACCCCCCGCCTCCCAGGAAGGGGTCGTCGCCGAGAGCGGGCACCAGCACGAGCAGGAAGGCGAGCGCAGCCGCGGCGAAGACGATCCCGAGGAGACGGGGGGCGTTCATCAGTTCGCCTCCGGACGCTCGCCGATGGCGTTGCGGATGGCGGCGGACATGTCGCTCATCGCCTGCTCGAACTCCTGGCCCGAGAGGTAGCCGGGCTCGATGTTCGCGCGCTCGGCCAGGGTCGCGAAGGTCTCCGACTGCATGGCGCGCTCGAAGCGCTCCTGGAGGTAGGCGATCGCCTCGTCGGGCGTCCCGGCGGGGGCGACGAGGCCCTTCATGTTCTCGAGGTTCACGTCGTAGCCGAGCTCGGAGAGCGCGGGCACGTCCGGGATCTGCGGCGCGCGGTCGGAGGTCGTGGCGATGGCGACGACGTTGCCGGCCTCCATCTGTGCCCTGGCGTCGCCGGGCGTGATGATGGCGAGGTCGACGTGGCCGCCGAGCAGCGCCGCGAGCGCGGGCGCCCCGCCCTGATAGGGCACGTGCTGCATCTCGATGCCGGCTTCCTTCTCGAAGACGAGGAAGGCCGAGTGCAGGATGCCGGCGGGACCGGAGGAGGCGTAGGCGAGATCGCCCGGGTTCGCCTCGGCGTGCTCGACCACGGCCTCGACGGAATCGAGCCCGCTGCCCGCCTTGGTGACGATGACCATGTGCTCGCGGTTCACGCGGGCGACGCCGCGGAACTGGTCGAGGCTGTAGTTCGTCTCCATGTGGTTGGGCACCGAGGTGCTCTCGCTGCCGCCGCCCACGAGGAGCGTGTGCCCGTCGGGATCGGCGTTGGCGACGATCTCGGCGGCGAGCGTGCCCGAGGCGCCGGGGCGGTTCACCACGACGAGGGGTACGGGGAAGAGCTCCTGCGCCGCCGACGCGATGAGGCGCGCGGTCTGGTCCGTGCCGCCGCCGGGCGCGAAGCCGACGACGATCTGGATCGGGCGGGTGGGCTCCCAGCCCTGCGCGGAGGCGGGGGCGGCGCTCAGGCCGAAGGCTGCGGCGAGGCCGAGGCCGACGGCGGTCGAGAGCAGGGTTCTCCTGGACGGCGTCATGCGTTTTCTCCCTTTCGTTTGCAGTGTCGCTGCGCGCCCTTGGCGGGCGTCTCGTTCGTTCACCGGTCTCGCGGCGTGGGGAGCGTGCGTCAGACGCCCGCGCAGCCCTTCTCCCGGAGGATCTGGTCGACCCAGGCGCGGTCCCAGCCCGCGCCGGCGATGGCCGCGAGCGTCTTCGCCTCGCGCTCCATCTGCGCGCGCCCGGCGGCGGCGATCTCCGCCGCCAGGGCCCGCGGCACGGCGAGCACCCCGTCGAGGTCCCCGACGATCACGTCGCCCGGCTCGATCACCATGCCGTCGAGCGCGATCGGCACGTTCACCTCGCCGGGTCCGTCCTTGTAGGGGCCGCGATGGCTCACGCCAGCGGCATAGACGGGGAAGTCGTCTTGGCCGATCGCGTCCATGTCGCGCACCGCGCCGTCGACCACGAAGCCGACGACGCCGCGCGAGCGGGCATGCGCGATGATGAGCTCGCCGATGAGCGCGTTCGTGAGGTCCCCGCCGGCGTCGACGACGATGACGTCGCCGGGCTCGGCCATGTCCGCGGCCTTGTGGATCATCAGGTTGTCGCCGGGGCGCGTCTTCACGGTAAGCGCCGTGCCGGCGAGGCGCCCGCCGCGATGCATCGGGCGCAGCCGCGCCCCGCCCGCGACCATCCGGCCGAGATTGTCGCTGAGGACCGCGCACGGGATATCGGCGAGCGCGCGCACGTCTGCCGTATCGGCGCGGACATGGCCTGCGAGGACGCGGAATCCGAGGCTCACGGAAGACCTCCCTGTCTTTGGTTATCGTTGGCGGGAGGGTAGGAACTGGCGTTACGTTGTGTCCAATATATTGTCGGTACCGTATTGATGCCTGTACGGCATCATCAGGAGGGCGGCATGCTCGAGACGCGGCTGATCCGCTCCTTCGTCCACGTGGCGGAGGAGCTCCATTTCGGGCGCGCGGCGCAGCGCCTCCACATCGCCCAGCCGGCGCTGAGCCGGCAGATCGCGCAGCTCGAGGAGCGCCTGGGCGTCGTCCTGCTCGAGCGCACCCAGCGCGCGGTGACGCTGACGGCCGCGGGCGCGGCCTTCCTGGAGCGCGCCTATCGCATCCTCGCCGACATCGAGAAGGCGGCGGACGAGGTGAAGCGCGTCGTCGCCGGCGAGGTGGGACGGCTCGTGGTGGGCTTCATCCATTCCTCCACCTACGGCATCGCGCCCCAGCTGCTGCGGCGCTTCCGTGACGCGTACCCCTCGGTGCGGCTCGACCTCTACGAGATGACGATCCAGGAGCAGCTGGAGGCGCTCGCCGAGGGGCGCATCGACGTCGGCCTCCTGCGCCCGCCGATCGCCGATCCGCTCCTCGACCACGCGGTGCTCGAGGAGCAGGACTTCCTCCTCGCCGTGCCCGGCTCGCATCCGCTCGGCGAGCGCGATCGCGTGTCGATCTCGGAGCTGTCGCAGGAGAGCTTCATCCTGTTCTCGCAGCGTAACAGCCCGCTCTTCCACGGGCGCATCGTGGCCATGTGCGAGCGCGGGGGCTTCGTGCCCCGTCTCGTGCAGAACGCGACGCAGATCCACACGGTGATGGGGCTGGTGAGCGCGAACATGGGCGTCGCCATCGTGCCCTCGGTCGCGCGGAACCTGCACATGCCCGACGTCCGCTTCCTCGCCTTCGAGGAGGCGTTCGATCCCGTCGCCGTCGGTCTCGCCTGGCGGCGCGACGCACGCACCCCGGTGCTGCACGCCTTCGTGGAGATGGGCCGCCAGGGCGCGGGGGCGCGCCGCCCGCCCTCGTGAGGCGCCGAGATCGGTGGGGTGTCCGCGCGCGTTCCGGTCGCGGGGTGCCGTATCGGTGGGAGGAGCTTTCGGCTGGTCGGCTCGGGTGCGGTTCGTGTTCGCGTTCGGCTTTCAACGCGCGAAGCCCCGCGGGCGTGAGGCTCGCGGGGCTTCGGGGTCGTGTCGACTCGGTCGCGGGGACGTGAAACCACCGAGTGCGAACGAGGTCAGTCCCTGGGCAAGCCGAAGGTTCGACATCGGAGACCGGCCGGTCGACATGAGTCGCACGGCGGAAGCCGCGCTCGCAGTGCTCACCCCAACGCGACTTCCACCCGCCCGAACCCGATGGCCGCATGGCTGCCGATGTGGGTATCACGGGCGAGGAGCAGGTACGGGGCGAAGGGGCCGAGCGGGCCGTGGATGCGGACCGCCCCCAGGAAGCCGCTGACGGGGATGGGCGTATCGCCGCCGCGTTGGGACCAGCGTGTCATGCGCACGGGAATGGTCTCCAGCGCCTCGACGGAGAGCCGCGCGGCGGCGATGCGGGCGGCGGCGCGGTCGAAGGTGGGCGCGAGGCCGGACCAGGCGGCCAGCCCGTTGACGCGCTCGACGCAGGCGACGAGCAGCGCGTCCGGCGCGGCCGAGAGCCGCCCGCCGGAGCGGATGACGAGGGGCGTGAGGAAGCGCACGTGCGCCTCCCGCGCCGCGGGCGCCGGCCAGGGCGGGCTCGCCCGGCGCATCAGGCAGTCGAGCGGGGCGAACGGCACGCGCATGCCCCGCGGCTTCAACGCCACGCCGCCGGCGAGCGCCTCGACAAGCGCCTCGCGGGCGTCGTCGGCGTGGATGCGCGCCGCCCCGAACAGCCGCAGGTCGACGATCAAGACGTCGCCGCGCACGTCGACGTCGATCACGAAGGGCCGCGGCGCCTGCCCCTCGCCGAACAGCGTGTCGAAGGCGCGCGGTCGCCCGAACGGGTCCGCCCGCCGGGGCGGAGGCCGATCCGCCAACGCCCGCCCGAAGGCGCCGCGGATGCGCACCGGCAGATCCGGATGATCCTCCAGCCCCCGCGGCCGCGCCGCGACGACCCGGATCTCCTCGTGCTGCCAGAGCGCGAGGAGGGCGTCTGGGTCGACGCTGGGGGCGGTGTTCGGGGGTTGCGCGGGGGCGTGCATGGAGGGAGCGTAGCGGGGGCGGAGGGGGTTGGGAATAGGGGAGCCCGGGATGCGGTGGGGATGCGAAAATGACGGCTGTTTCCACGATGGGGTGAAGATCGGGGGCTTTCGATGCGAAAATGTGGCACCCATCGTGGATTCGGGCCTCGGACAGGAAAGTCTTGACAGGACCTGCGGGAGGGGGTGTTCTGAGGCCGCTTCCGCGTGGACGCGGACTGAAACGACCGGAAGAAGTCCGACGCCGGGTGTTGGGCACTCGCCGTTCTGAGGCCGCTTCCGCGTGGACGCGGACTGAAACCGAGACCGCACCGGTGGCGGTGTCGACGAAGAGGTTCTGAGGCCGCTTCCGCGTGGACGCGGACTGAAACCGTGGTCGACGAAGCCGTAACCCTTGTGGTGGTTCTGAGGCCGCTTCCGCGTGGACGCGGACTGAAACCTGATCAGCTCGTAGTCGCCGCCGAGCGTGTCGTTCTGAGGCCGCTTCCGCGTGGACGCGGACTGAAACGCGATCTGCACATCAGCGGAGATACGCTCGAGTTCTGAGGCCGCTTCCGCGTGGACGCGGACTGAAACCCCCGAACGCTTCCAGCCGGCTGTCGGCACGGTTCTGAGGCCGCTTCCGCGTGGACGCGGACTGAAACGAGCATCTCGCGGGGCTCGCCAACGGGATAGCGGGTTCTGAGGCCGCTTCCGCGTGGACGCGGACTGAAACGCGGCCGGGCCGCCGTTCACGAACGGGATGTGTTCTGAGGCCGCTTCCGCGTGGACGCGGACTGAAACCAGATAGCCTCGCTCGCTGGTGATGATAGAGCTTCTGGTTCTGAGGCCGCTTCCGCGTGGACGCGGACTGAAACCTCCCCCCGTTCGTGAGCCGCATGTACACGGTGCGTTCTGAGGCCGCTTCCGCGTGGACGCGGACTGAAATCCGCCGTAGCAGTTGGAAGCGATCGCCAGAGCAGTCGTCTCGGTCATCATCCGCGTGGCTGCGCATGGAGAAGCGCCCAGGCGCGCCTCGCTGCGTTTCGTGCGCTCGGCTCAGGATGAGCCCCGCCCGCGGATGCGGCGGTCAAGCAGGCAACAGCCGTTCCAGCAGGGCCACCAGTGCACGCTCGTCCGCCAGGGCGGCCTCGACCACCGAGCCCTTCTTCGGAACGCTGGCGTGCGCGAGCGTGTTGCGAAGGTCCTTGAGCGTCAGGAAGTCGAGCGCCTGATGGCGCTCCGTGTGCCGAGCACCTGCCACCCTCTTCTCGACGATCGCGTCAGCGTCTTTGCGGTAGCGGTCTTGTGCCTGTCTTCGCGCGCTCCTGACGCGCGGGTCCTTCCCCTCCGCCTCCATCCGCCGCGACACTTCCGCCTCGAAGCCGTGCAGCGCCGCGCGGAGGTAGTCGCCGGCGGCGAGCGCTGTTCGGGCGAGCGCCGCCTGGCGGGCGGAGTGCGTCGCGTTGGCGCGCCAGGCGAGACGCGCGGACAGGGCCGGCGCGACGAGCGGCGCAACGGGGCCCTGCGCCGACGCGAGCGCCGAAACGAGGGCGTCGAGCGCCGGCACGGCCTCGTCCAGCCGGCCCGCCTGCTCCAGGAAGTCCGCATGGTCGAGGCTCGCGGCGAGGTCGGCGTCCGCGCCGCCCTCGACCGCGCGCGCCAGCGGCCCGATCCGCCCGGTCGCGTCGTAAACCGCGAGCGCGCGCACCCAGCGCATCAGCGAGACGAGCCCATCGAGCCGCAGCACGGGGGCAACCCCGGCCTCCGTCTTCAGGGACATGGCGCCGTAGTACACGCCGTCGATCGGCGCGGGCGCCAGCGTCTCGAGTGCGAGCGCGGCGGCGAGCGCGGTCATCGGCAGGTGGCGCAGGCCGTTGGTGACGTCGAGAACGAGTCGCGCGTACGGGGGGACGCGGTCGTGCAGCAACGGCAGGAGGCTCAGGGCCTCCGCCTCCGTACGCCCGTAGGGCAGCACGACCGGCTCGACCGTGGT
Source organism: Salinarimonas sp. NSM (assembly GCF_052380005.1). Lineage (NCBI taxonomy): Bacteria > Pseudomonadati > Pseudomonadota > Alphaproteobacteria > Hyphomicrobiales > Salinarimonadaceae > Salinarimonas > Salinarimonas sp. NSM. The sequence continues at coordinate 7,929 of NZ_JBQTCJ010000030.1, read as the reverse complement.
GCCGTAGGCAGCCGTGAACCGCTCCCGGGCTTCCTCGAGCAGCGCCTCGTCGAACGTGTTCCCGTACGACTTCGCGTTCGCCTCGGCCTCCGCCTGGAGACGCGCCTGGAGATCGCTCTCGCCGTCGAGCGCCCGCAGCGCCACGCCCCACCCGCTCCCCGACGTTCCCGCCAGCACGACCCGATCCGGCGCCATCCCCTCCGCCCGCAGCTCCTCGACCAGAGCCGTCGCGAAGAACGCTGTGGCCCGCGTGCGCCCGGAGGGAAAGAGGTAGGTGACGGGGTCGTAGAGGCCGCTGCCGAGAAAGGTGAGGAGGATGCGGGGGGCGGTCATGGGCGGGGCCGGTTTGGCGCGGGCGGCTGCGGCTTGCGGCGGAGCTTCTGCACCTCCGCGATCGCGGAAGGGACCACCTTGGCGGGCTTGCCAAAGAACGTGACCTCGACGGGACGATCCTGCGCGATGTGCTCGTCGGTCAGGTCCTGCTGCAATACCGCTTCGTCACCGCTGACGGTGACCGCGGTCCCGTTCCGAAACCGTGTTCCGGGCGCCGGCATGTTCTCGGGCGGCTTCTTGTAGGCCCGCAAGATCATGGCTTCGTTTTCGTCGCCCCCCCTGCGAGCCCGAAATGCATCCAGGGGCATGTAGGTCAGCGGGCCGGCAAGTCCGTGCGCCCCATCGGGATGCGCCTTCGTTGCTCCAGGGGTCGCCATCCTCAGGAGCATCGCGATGGTTTCGCCGCCCTGCCAACGCGGCCCGGCTTCGCGCACCATGTACGCCTCGAACGCGGCTCGCAGCTCGGCGCTGCTCGGAACCGCGCGTCCGTCGTTCGCGCGCAGCCCCGATGCGAGCGCTCTGTCGTCGAGCTCGAACCGGATCTGGCCGAAGCCGAACGGCTTTCCCATCCCTACCGCGTGGGCGCAGCTCTCGCGTCCGCCGAACGTCATCGCCCAGAGGAGAGCACCGAGCTCGATACGGTGCAGATTGTGGACGCGCAGGCGTCCCCTGAATCGCGTGCCGGCAGGCAAGGTGCGCAGGATCGATTGCTGCGAGACCTTGTCCTCAAGGCCCTCCAGCATCTGCACCTTCGCGGTGTCGGGCTGTCGCACCGGATAGCGCTTCCAGCCGCGCAAGCGAGCATCGCTGTTCATGTACGTCGCATACGCGACGGAGCCGAGGCGGCCATCACCGGCATCGGCCTGCTCGAGGTATGCCGGGTAGAAGCTCGCCTTCGGCTGGGAGAGGATGCCGGGCGGCTGCCTTTCGGCTTCCGCGTTTCCGATCTTCATCGCATGCCCGAAAGCGACACGCCCGCGCAGCGCACCCGAGCGGTCTCCAGCCGCGGGTGCTTCCTCGTCGATCCGGCCGAAGATCAGCTCGGCGAGGTCCGGCCTCGCGCGTCTCTCGTGCGCGCGCTGCCCGCTGTTGCGGCGCAACTCGTGGACCGTCGCACGGCCCGGATAGCGGAACATGCGCGCAAGGCCGAGTGCAGCGACCCCGCTCCCGTCGGTAACGTAGAAGACGGGGATACGATGCGCGCCGCGCCAGAACTCCCAGCTCGACTCGTTGTCTTGGAAAACGCCCCTGCCGACCGGATCGGACGCCTTGTCGCGATCTTCATGGACGTCCCGGAACTTCTCCATGATTTCGGTTCGGACCGGAACGCGCTTGCCGCTGTCGTCGTAGAAGACGAAATCGAGCTTCTTGCTGCCGCTCGGCTGACCCGTGAGGACGATCGTCACTTCACGGGCGTTCGGATCGTCTTCGTCACAAAGCTCGACGACATGCCGATCAGGATCCGTGCTGGCGGTCTTGTCGCGGACCCAGGCCGTCAAGGCGTGCTCATCCTGTTTCCAGCGCTTCGCGACGTCACGGTGTTTGGACGGGGCTTGCTTCCATTTCTCGTCACCGAGATTCGTGATGCCGAGACTACTCGTCGCGATCCGCGCGTATTTGCAGCGCTCGATCGTCCACCCGTCTGCAGCATCGTACCGCAGCCAACCGGCGTTCACGCGCCGAACGAAATCTCGGTACTCCTTCCCACCCGCAGGGGTCAGATCGCGAATGGCGAAGCGGCGGTTCGCGACCGGATGGAAGCGGCCGAAGGACGCGATCTCGACGACAGCGCGAACCATGCCTTTCAAGGTGGATCCCGGGAGGTATTCCCGCTCACCTTCCGGCGCACGAACGAAATCGACCACCGTAATGCCATCGTCCTGCTTCGTCCGCTCGCCGCCGACGATCAGCGGTGTCAACGCGAGCAAGGTGAAGTTCACGACACCGCTGAAGCCGTCCGCGAGCGGCACGTCCTGCGAGACGGCGTCGTGCCAGTCCGGCAGGCAGACCCTATCGGGCAGCGGCACGAAATTGTAGGGCGCATGGATCGGGTCCCGCCGCTTCATCACACCCCCTCCAACCCCTCGAACCCCAGGAACCGCGCCGCCACCGCACTGGCCGGCCCGCCCGCATCCGCCCGCCAATAGCGCCGGTAGACGAGCCCCGTCGCGAAGCGGCCGGTCCCGTCCTTCAGCGTCGACACGTGCACCACGCGCTCGGCCAGATGGGTCGGCTCGCCCGCGGCCTCGGCGTACCGGACGAGGCGCCAGCCCGCGGGCGCGCCCGGGCCCTCGTCCTCGTGGTCGACATGGAGGCTCGCACCGTCGGCGAGCGCGAGCTCGGCGGCGAAGAGGCGGCCGGGGAGCGCGAGGGCGGCGCCGGTGGAGAGCCGCCGGGGGCCGCCGTCGCCCCACAGCCAGCCTTCGCGGGGACCGTGGGCGCCGATCGCGGCCGCCAGGGCCTCCACACCGTCGGCGGCGGGAACGTGCGACGCCTCCACCACGAGGCGCACGGGGCTGAAATGACCGCACGTGTCGAAGAGCGCGTCGAGATCGGCGGCGAGCGTCGCGAGCGTCGTCATCCCACGGCCTCCCCGCTCTCGGCCCAGCCGGCGAGCGGCTCCAGATCGGACGCGTCGCCGGTCATGAAGCCGTGTCCCTTGTTGGCGCCGGCGCCGAGCGCGAGGCGGCCCTCGACGAGATCCCGCAGCGCCTCGACGAAGGCGCGGCGCGCGGCGGCGTCGACGTCCCCCGCGTGGTCCAGGTGCAGCCGGATCGGGATCTTCCCGCGCCAGGCGAGCTCCTCGCCATAGAGGATGCCCGGCAGCACCCCGCCGGTGAAGCGGTCGATGCCGTTGTGCCAGAGCACGCCGGTCGCGATGTCGTCGTCCTCGATCACCACGTCGTCGATCAGCACACGCCCGATGGCGGCGACGGGGTCTCCGTCGCGCCGCCCCTTCGCCGCGCGCTCGTCGGTCTCGTGCACGTAGCCGAACAGCGCGTCGACATCCTGAGGGCGCATCTGCTCCAGGGTGGGCGCCTGCGTCGTCACGACGTGATCCGACGTCTTCGCGCCGCCGGCCAGCGCCTCGCGGTGCTTGATCAGGTGGTAGTGGAACACCGTGCGGTGGCGCAGCGCGCCCTTGATCGCCGTGGCGGGCACGACGAAGCGCGGCGTCTCCTCGATGCGGCCGGAACGCCCGGCCTGGTCCCAGACCACCGCCCGCTCGGTGAGCGGGAAGAGGTGTGGCGGCTTGTCCTCGCTCGTGGCCCGCGCGGGTTCCTTGCCGCCGCCGATCCGCCAGAAGTCGAACGGCTTCAGCGCGATCGCGACGCCGCCCTCCTCCGGCTCACCCGCGTCGGTCGTGATCACCCCCTCGGGCAGCGGCGCGTCGAGCCGTCCCGGCCACGCCGCGAAGGTCGCGCGGTCGTCGGCGCGCGCGAGGTCGAGGCGGATCTCGGAGATGCGCACACACCACAGCCGCCCGTAGCCGCGCCGCGCCCCGCCGCCGATGGCGAGCCATGGATCGCGCAGGGCGGCGCGGACGATGGTGTCGGCGTCGTCGTCCGGCCCGTCGAGCAGGATCGAGACGTCGACCGTGAAGCGATGGCCGCGCGGCAGGGCGGCGCGGTCGAACTTGGCGCGGTCGGCGGCGACGCCGCGATGATCGAGGCGCACGTGGTCGCGGCGCATCGGCGCGGTCTCGAGCGCCGGGCCGAGGATCGGATCGGCGGCGATCGCCGCTGCGTCGACGCGCTCCACCGGCCCGTCGACGGGGACGCCTCGGCAATCGTGGATCGCGCCCCAGCTCAGCGTCACGGTGGAGACCTCCGGGCCTTTCCCGGCGGCGCCGCGGGAGCGGCCGAACAGGCGCTCGGCCGTCTCCTCGTTCTGCGCGCGCAGCACGATCCGCCGCAGCACGCCGGCGAGCGCCGAGCCGGGCAGCGTCGGCAGGCCGAAGGCGTCGCGCACGAGCGAGACGTCGGTGTGGACGCTCGCCTCGCCGCCGCCGATGGAGAGCGGCGAGGCGGCCTCCAGCACCACGCGACCGAGCCAGCGATGCCGGGTCATCTGCGTCCTCCCGCGAGCGGGTCGGCGACGCGCAGGCGATCCGTCTCCCGCGCCATCCGGTCCGCCGCCATGGCGAGCACGTCGGGGGCGTCGAGATCCGAGCGCCCCGCGAGCCGCGCGATCTCGTCGGCGAGGACGTCAGCGTGCGTGCGGCCCGGGCCGACGGGCTTCGTCCAGATCGTGTCGTCCACCGTCCCGTTCTTCATCTTCATCGTCGGCTCGCTGAAGACGGCGCCGTGAAGGTCCCCGGCCGACCGGCCGCGCGCAGCGCGGGCCGCTTCCGCCACCGCGTTCCACTGCGCGCGCGAGGGGCCGGCGAGCCCGTCCGCGCCGGCGCCGAGATAGTTCTCGGCGTCGTGGTAGGCGCGCATGAAGACGCGGACCGTCTCGGCCACCGCCGCCTCGCTCGCCGCGGTTCGGTCGCGGGCGCCGGTGCGGGCGCGCATCCAGGCGACGAGGGCCGGCGGCTCGCCGGTCGGCGCGGCCGACGCGTCGCGCACGGGAACGCGCGGCTCGTCCCAGGCGGCTGGGCGATCGCCCGCGAGCAGCGGCGGGTCGATCCAGACGTGGCCGAGCCCTGCGGCGCGGTGGAGGCCCACACGCCGCACGCCGCGGACGCCGCCGCGGACGTCCTCGAAGACCAGCACGCTGCCGGGAGCGATCACCGTGCGCTCGACGTCGGTGACGCCCCAGCGGCCGTTGAAGGGCGCATAGCTGCGCGTAGCGAGGGTGGACCGCTCCGGCGCGAAGCGCCCGCCGTCGAGCCCGAAGTCGGCAGGGTCGAGGGCGGTGTCGTCCGCGTCCGGACGCGCAGGCAACGCGAGATCGGAAAGGACCCAGACGACGACCCGACCCGAGGCGGTTCCCCCGGGCGCGGCCGAATCGGCGGCCGGCAACCGGGTGATCGTCACGCCGCCGAACTCGGCCGAGCGCGAGCGGCCGAGCCGGGCGGCGCGGCCGTCCGGCGACGCGAGGAGCGCGACCAGCGCCTCGAAGGCGGCCGCGTCCGCCGCCGGGTCGGCGGCGAAGGCGCCGACATCCGCCTCGATCTCGGCGAGGAAGGACTGGCCCGCCTCCACCGCCTCCGCCCCGAACAGCAGGCCGTCCGCGGCCACGCCGCGGGTGCGGTCGATCGCGGTCTTGAGCCGGTAGGTCTTGCGCACGCGCACCTCGCCGAGCGCGGCGTCGAGGAAGCCGTCCTTCAGCGGCTCGAGCTGGACGCCCGCGCGCCGCGCCGCCCGGGCGAGGTTCTCGACCTTGCCCGCGACCAGCCTGCCGTCCGCGAGATGCGCGCTCGCGTCGAGATCCGCCTTGGCGACGTGCAGCACCCGCGGCGTCGGGCGGCCGATCCGGCCCTCGGCCGAGAGCGGCAGGCCGACGCCGAAGCGCACGGCGCCGCCGTGCAGCACCGTCCAGCGGTCGAGATCGGCCTGCGCGTCGGAAAGGCGCGAGGCGGCGAGGCCGAGGAGCGCCGCGCCCGGCACGATCGAGAGCGAGCGATGCCCGCCGGTCGTCGCGCTGCTCGCGCTGAACACGCAGGCGTCGTCGAGGTCGATGCGCAGGCGCGCGCGGCGGATCGTCGTCATGCCGCCTCCGACAGCGCGAGCGTGCAGCGGCCGAGCCCGCGGGTGCGCCCGCCGCCCACGGCCCGCACGAAGGGCGCCGCGGCGACGAGCACGTCGAGCCAGCGCTCGGCGAGGGCGAGCGCGGCGGCGGAGGCGCCGGGGGGCGGCGGCAGCAGGTCGATGCGCGCCTCGAGCCCCACCGGCACCGCCGCCTCGACGGTGCGGAGCGTCGCGGCCTTGGCCGAGCCGTGGTCGTCGATCGCGGTCGCGGCGAGCGTGGTCACCAGCGTTCGCACGAGCACGGCCCGCTCCTCGGCGTCGAGATGGGCGAGATGCGCGAGCGCGGCGGGTTCGAGCCGCGCGTCGGAGACCGCGAGCCGGCCGGGCACCGTGCCCCGGTTCGCCCGCGGCCGCGCCGCGCCGGGCACGGCCTCGAAGCCGCTCGTGCCGAACAGGATCGACGCCGCGTCCGCGGGCAGCGGGTGCCCCCCGACCTCGGCCCCGAGATCGGCGAGGCTCGCCACCGCCTCGCGCAGCAGGCCGCGCAGGCTGCGCCCCGGCAGGACGGGCAGGCCGAGCGCGTCGCGGGCGATCACCGCATCGAGCATCGCCGAGGCGCCGCGGCCCGTGCCGCAATGCCAGTAGGAATGGAGCGCGACGGACACGCGCGCAGCGGCGGGGGCGCTCATGCAGCCTTCTCCCCGGATGCGCCTCGGCGGCTGCGCCGGCCGATCTGGACGAGGGCGAAGGCGTCGAGCAGCGGCGTCGCGGGTGGGCCGCCGTCGCGCCCCGGCGCGAAGGGCTCCTCGGCGCCTTTCGGCACGCCGAAGGCGGCGAGCGCACGATCGAAATCGTCGAGCCAGCGGCCGGCCCGCGCCTCCATGATCTCCCGCCAGCGGCGATAGTCGAGCCGCGCCTGGAACGGCGTCGCGGCGAGCGCGCCGAGGTAGCGGCGCAGCGGGCCGCGGGGGAAGCCCTCGGTCGCGATCACGTCGGCGAGCTCGGCCAGCGCGTCGAAAGACGCCATGTCCCGCGCCTCCCCCGAGACGACGTAGGGGTTGCAGGTGAGCCGGCGCGCGTCGGCACCCCGGCCCAGCGTCAGCTCGCCCTCCAGCGCCTCGCCGTAGGCATCGGCGAGCGCCGTCGTCACCCGGTGGAAGGCGAGGGTCGCCGGCGGGGCGCCGGGGCGGCCGGCCTGCGCCCCCGCCGCGGCCTTCTTGGCCGCCCCCTTGGCGAACTTCGTAAGGCTCTCGGACAGGTCTCCCGCTTGGTCGAGCGGGTGGTTGGCGTTGACGAGGACGATTCCCGCCCCGGCGGAAAGCGCCGGGGGCACCGCCGCCTCCAGCGCCGCGCCGCCGAGCGCGCGGGCCGTCTCGCGCACCGGAGCCAGCGCATCGCGGGTGCGCGTCTCGAACGCGCGCAGGTAGGCGGCGGCGAAGTCGACGGCGCAGTCGCCGCGCACCAGGATGGTGAGGTCGTCGCCGCCGAGCACCAGCGGGCGCGCGGGCAGGACGCGCGCCTCGGGCGCGGGGGTCTCCCACATCGCGCCTATCGCATCCTGCGCCGCCAGCGCCGTGGCGGTGCCGATGGCGTTCGACAGGGCGAGGAGGAAGCCGGCGCCGGCGTCGGCGTCCGCGACGGCGGCGAGCGCGGACTGCACGGCGATCAGCGTCTCGCCGAGCCGGTTGCCGTCGGCGTGGACGAGGCCAACCGTCCGGTCCTCGCCGGAGAAGGGGAACACGACGGCGCCGCGGGGCGCCTCGGCGGCGTCCATCTCGGTGGGGAAGACGCAATCGGCGAGCGCCGGCGGGAGCATGCGCCGCTCCAGGCCCACCGCGCCGCCCGCGCGCTTGCCGTCGCGGCGCGCCCGCGCCACGGCGACCCGCCGCGCCAGCGTGCCGGCGTCGAGCGCCTCCTCGCCGGTGACCTTCGGTTCGCGGCCGGTGCGGATCGCCTCGAC